>NZ_JWGX01000030.1:0-89932 GCF_000813075.1 Shewanella sp. ECSMB14102 | reverse complement strand
ACAGCTTACACTACGCTTCGCTTCATTCTAGCTGCCGGTTATTGGTGCGTTATAGCTCTATTGGATACGAGGTAGAATAGTGAAAGCGGTAGAAGTTATTCAAGAAGTAAAGAAAGCTTTGGCTAACACAAGGAAAGCTGGTGAAGTATCGGTGTCTATTGATGCGATGGATAACTTCATGGATCAACTAGAGAAACGTGCTCATATAGTTGGTGACTACAATAAGCTTGAACATGACCGATTGTTAAAAGAATTTGAAGCGGAGAACGCTCGCAATATTGCCCATTCTCAAAATATGAACGCTCATAGTGTCGAGATGTTTAAATCTGTAATTGCTACGGGGCAAGCTGCTCTTAAATCTAGTATGGTCATAAATGGTGGTGCGGCTGCGGCACTACTTGCATTCACAGGTAAGATTTGGAGCGAGGGTTCAATTATCCAAGTTACCAATGCTTTGACTCATTCAATTCTATGGTTCTGCTTCGGTTTGTTAATCGCTTCTTTTGCTGCCGGTACTACTTACCTCTCCCAATTTGCTTATGCAAAAGATTGGGACAAAGTAGGTGGGGCAGTTAATGTATTTACGGTTCTAACAGTTTTGGCGTCATACGCTATGTTTGGCTTCGGCTGTTTCAATGCTTCAAATTCATTAGCTATGCATTTTGGTACGCTATAACAAACTGTTTAAGAGGGATTCGCAACGCGTGGCATTTTCACTATGCATTGGTTTTAGTGTTTAAGGTGGTATGCGGCGGCTTTGGTATTGCGTTGCTCACCCCTTAACAGGGCGTTATATTCATTCGGAGGTAACATAATATGTCTTTAGATGTGGCATATTCTATTGAAATAGATGATTTTATCGACCCAGATAAGGCATATGAGCTTTACTGGTCAGGAATGCTCGAAGACAAGAGAGCATTTTTGTGTCCGGGTACAAACTGTTCAGCTAATGTTACTTGTGCAAACCTTGATAAAGATACTAGCTCACTAAAAGTAGTGCCTCATTTCCGAGTATTTGGTTCTCACACCAAAGGGTGTGAAGTTTCTAGAAATGTACCTCTGAAGCTTCAGTACGCAGAGCCAACAACGCAAAGAGCGACTCATAAAACGCTTGATACTTCAATCGTAGACACATTCTTAGAGAAAAGACCTGAATCGTATTACGACCATTATAAAACTAATAGCCGCGCTAAAAACGCCAAAGTACGAATGGTTAACATACTGAAGTCTAAAGCTGAAAGGCAACTGAAAGAAATTGGTGTCACTAGTAGTATCTATTCGGTAAGAACAGTTGTTAGTAGGTATGCTAGGTACAAGAAAGATGGAACTTTAGAACTGCGCAGACTAAATATTGCGGGTAAAGACAAACCTTACACAAGCCTTTTTAATAAAATAGAAAATCAGATAGTTTCTGACTTGCCGCAAATGCCTTCTATTTATCACGGTTGGGCATTTATCAATAGGTTACCATCAGGTCACGGTTACCAGATAAAGTTCAAGAAAAAACTAAAGGGTAATAGCAGCGACAAAGAGTTCACCACCACGGTTATGATTGGTGACCGGCTAATTGAACATTACAAGATGAAAAAGTTGGTAGCCAAACGGATTGAAAAACTTTATAAATCTCCGAACCCGACTGCTTATGTTTTTATCTATGGTACGCCAAGAGTTAACGAACGAAATGACAGGTATGCAAACATCGATATTACAAATTTAGACATGATCGATATCTGTCTTGAAGACCCTTGGGCAAAATGAATATAACAAACGACTATGGCGTCAATCCTTTATTTTGGGCGATGTTTTGGTCCCACATGATGCCATCTCGAAGTATAGAGTTTAGGATGACCACCATCTTACGAACGCAAGCAATAATCGCCACTTTCTTTGGTTTTCCAGCTTCGAGTAATCGAGCGTAAGTGTCCTTGAAAACAGGGTTACATTGCATGGCTGACATCATGGCCATGTACAAAACGGTTCTCACCTGTGCGCGGCCTCCTTGGATGACTAGGGTTGGTTATGACCACTGCCCGCCGCCAGTTGATAGAAGCTGAAAGTACGCCCTTTTACCACGTGATTAACCGCTGCGTCAGAAGGGCATTTTTGTGTGGTGAAGATGCACTGTCTGGGCGCAGTTACGAGCATAGACGTGGCTGGATAGTGGATAAAATCAGGCAGTTGTCGTCAATATTCTGCATCGACGTTTGCGCTTATGCGGTTATAGGTAATCACTACCATTTGGTGCAATTCTGTAATAATAGCGTTGCTTGAAATTGCTTATATACCCAAAGACATACACCTATTTCCAGGCACAGGCGGAACTGTGACCTTCCGAGCCAGGGATGGCGAGGCAGAGCTTACAGGGACGTACTCGCAGCGAGTCACAGGATCGCCTGTGCGAAAGGCGAACCGCAGGTGATGGGCTGCAACTTAGCTGGCAGCTAAAACCAGGTTTATTAGTGAGATTTGGTTCAAAGCCATGATAGCCGCGGTACCAGCGGCTCTCGGCGACACCGAGGGGGGAATTAGTGCAATTCTGTGAGAATGGAGTAACTTGAAACATCTGAAGTGTCTGCAGACATACACCTAATTCCCAGGCACAGGCGAAACTGTGACCGTCGAAAACAGGGACGTTTTCGTCGAGCGCCCAGGGATGGGTTCACAGCGAATCACAGGATCGCCTGTGCGAAAGGTGCACCGCAGGTAATGGACTACATCGTGGCCGGAAGCTCGGCCAATACTCACTTAGGAACTTTTAGCCAAAAGCCATGTTAGCCACTGTGCCCACAACTATTGGCGCTAAGGGGTTGCTTCAGCAACCAGTTTCAACACGATTCCGGGTTCAGAGCCAGATGCCAGTGCGCTACGCTCGACAAAACCACCGGCCAGCGCCAGCAGTCGGCCATTTTGCATCAGCAGCGGCACTCTGTCTCTGAGCCAGGGCGGCACTCCGAGTTCATGCCAGAGTTTCTTGAGCTCCCGCCCCTTGTCTCTATTGTGGGGCTGACAGCGGTAACTACCCTTGAGTCCCATGACCAATTCAGGCGCAGCAGCAACATCTGATGGCTGAACTTTTGTCCTTTGTGACGCCGGTATTGACGCCATTAGCGGAGCCGATAGTGAAGCCATTAGGGGAGCCATGACTTGAGCCAGCGCCACCCTGGGCCCTGAGTCTGCCAATGTCAGCTCCAGGCGCTGCCAGGGGGCGGTAAGCCCAACACTCAGACTCTGCCCTTGGCTCAATGCTTGCAGCTGCTTTTGGCTCAGGGTCAGTTTCGAGAGTCTTGCAGCCACATCTTCGTTCGCACCTGCGCTATCAAGTAATTGGAATGCTGCCCCTGGCAGAGGCGCCATGGCATAGATCTGTTGCCCATAACGCCTGAGGAGCAATCCTTTAAAGCTAAGCTCAAGCTGAGCATCCTCCCTGGCATCAAGTAGCTGCGCCAAGGCTTGCTGCAACTGCACCTGCGCCGGTAAGGGCAAGCGCTGCATCTGAATAAACTGCCGCAGCAACTGCGCCTGCCACTGGGGTGACAACACTTTGAGCCCGGCGCTATCCAGCACCCGAACGCCGCTGAAGCGGCAACGGCCGAGCAAGGGCTGCAACTTTTCGGCGCTGACTTCATCGAGCAGCAACTGCTGCTCGGCGCACAGCGCGGCGCTGCGTGAGGCCGTAGTGGTAATCGAAGGCCAGCGCTGCTTGAGTACAGGGATCACCTCAGCGCGCAGGAAGTTGCGGTCATACTGGGTGTCCTGATTACTCTCATCATTGATATAGGGCAGCTCGAGGCTTGCCACCGCCTGCTCTATCTGAGCCCGGCTGCTGTCCAGCATGGGCCGTAATTGCCAGCATGGTGCACTTTCTGCCCTGGATGTCTGAGCCAAGGAACTTTCTGCCTTAGATATCAGAGCCAAGTGCTGAGCTTGCCCCATGGCCGCCAGTCCCTTGGGGCCCTGACCACGCTTGAGCGCCAGCAGCAGCGTCTCCAACTGATCGTCCTGATGATGGGCCGTCAGCAGAATATCGCCGGGATTGAGCAACTCGGCAATCGCCTGATAGCGAGCGCGCCGCGCCTCGGCCTCGATACTGACACGCGAACCGAGCTCAAGTTGCACCTTCCGAAGAACAAAATTCAGGCCATAATGCTCGGCTCTTTGGCGACAATGAGCCGCCCAGGTATCGGCATTGCGGCTGAGGCCATGGTGTACGTGCACTAGGGAGATTTGATAAGGCGTCTTGGGATGAGTCTCGCCAAAGCGCGCCAAGGTGTAGGCCAGCAGCTCTGAGTCCATACCGCCGCTATAACCCAGCCAGAGGTGGTTGTCAGCCGTGGCGCCGATTTTATCCAGCAGCGCCGTTAACTTGAGTACCAGGGTATCAACCAGAGTATGGGGCATTAGAAGAGGATCCTGACCTTATCTGTGCCGAGCATGGCTTCCAGTGCCATCATGAGTTCATCACTGGGGTTTACCCGCCAGTCGTCACTCAAACGGAACTGTCCCTTGGCCTGGGCCTGACGATAGTTAATCGCCACAGGCACAGAGCCGCCGCGCCAGGGTGAGAGAGTCTCATAAAACTGTGTCAGCCATTCCGGGCTCAATATTGCCGCATCGAGATCCAGCTCCACCGCCGCCGCAAAGTGGCTGCGGGCTTCGCCCATATCTATGATGTTGCGCGCCGTCATCCGGTTGCCGCCGGAGAAGTCATCGAAGCTCACTTCACCTTCACAGATGAGGATCCTGTCTTTCTCCAGCAGGTGATTGAATTTCTCGAAGGCCTCGGTAAACAGCATCACTTCCAGACGGGCACTCTTGTCGTCCAGCGTCAGCAGCCCCATCTTTGAGCCTCGCTTGGTCAGCATCACCCGGGTGGCGACCACCAATCCGGCGGCCTTGACCGTCTTGCCCCTGTCTGTGGGGTGAATATCCTTGAGCCGCCCGGAGGTGTAGTGCCTGAGCTCTTTGAGATATTGGTTGATGGGATGACCTGTGAGGTAAAGCCCCAGGGTCTCACGCTCCCCTTCCAACCAGACCTTGTCCGGCCAACGTGGGCAGTCGACAAACTGTTGTTTGCTGTCCTCTGGGTCGTCGTTGAGCAGACCGAACATGTCGCACTGGCCTATGGCTTCGGCCTTGGCGTGCTGATCGGCGGCGCGTATCGCCTCCGGCAAGGTAGCCATCATGGAAGCCCGGTGCGGCCCCAGATTGTCCATGGCGCCGGCATTGATCAGCTTCTCAATCACCCGGCGGTTGAGTTTTTTCAAATCCACCCGGGCGCAGAAATCGAACAAGTCTTTGAACGGCCCACCCTTGCGAGCTTCCAGAATCGATTCGACCGGCCCTTCGCCCACGCCCTTGATGGCGCCTATACCGTAGACGATATTGAGCTCTTCATCGACGGTAAACTTGAACAGGCCCTTGTTGACATCCGGCGGAATAAGCTTGAGCCCCATGCGCTCACACTCATCCACCAGGGTCACTATCTTGTCTGTGTTGTCCATATCGGCGGACATTACCGCCGCCATAAATTCAGACGGATAGTGGGTCTTGAGCCAGAGTGTCTGATAAGACACCAGTGCGTAGGCGGCCGAGTGCGATTTGTTGAAGCCGTAACCGGCGAATTTCTCCACCAGATCGAAGATCTTCATCGCCAGTTCGCCATCAACGCCGTTTTTTATCGCCCCGGCTTCAAAACCAGCACGCTGCTTGGCCATCTCTTCCGGTTTTTTCTTACCCATGGCCCGGCGCAGCATGTCCGCGCCGCCCAGGGTATAACCCGCCAGCGTCTGGGCAATCTGCATCACCTGTTCCTGATAGAGGATGATGCCGTAGGTAGGATCCAAAATCGGTTTAAGGCTCTCGTGTTGCCACTTCTCATCCGGGTAGGAGATGGCCTCGTGGCCGTGCTTACGCTCGATAAAGTTATCTACCATCCCCGACTGCAGCGGGCCTGGGCGGAACAGGGCTACCAGAGCGATCATATCTTCAAAGCAGTCGGGCTGCAGACGTTTGATAAGATCTTTCATGCCGCGGGATTCCAGCTGGAATACCGCTGTGGTTTCGTAGCGTTTAAGTACCCCGAAGGACTTGGCATCGTCAAGCGGAATGGCGGCAATATCGACCGGCGGCTTGCCGAGCTTGGCGAGCCTTGGGTTAATCATCCCCAGCGCCCAGTCGATAATGGTCAGGGTTCTGAGACCCAGGAAGTCAAATTTCACCAGACCGGCGGTTTCCACGTCGTTCTTGTCGAACTGGGTCACCGGGTTTTTGCCTTCGGCGTCGCAATAAAGCGGCGAGAAGTCGGTGATCTTGGTCGGCGCAATCACCACGCCCCCGGCGTGCTTACCCGCGTTACGGGTCACCCCCTCAAGCTTGCGGCACATGTCGATAAGGTCTTTGACATCCTCATCGGCCTCATAGGCTTCAGGCAGCGCCGGCTCGACCTCAAACGCCTTGGCCAACGTCATCCCGGGCTCGGCCGGGATCATCTTGGAAATTCTGTCGACAAAACCATAAGGGTGCCCCAGCACCCTGCCCACGTCACGCACTACCGCCTTGGCGGCCATGGTACCGAAGGTGATGATCTGCGATACCGCGTCCCGGCCATAGAGTTCGGCCACGTGATCGATAACCTCGTCGCGCCTGTCCATACAGAAGTCGACGTCGAAGTCGGGCATCGACACCCGCTCGGGGTTAAGAAAACGTTCGAACAGCAGGTCAAATTCCAGCGGGTCCAGGTCAGTGATCTTAAGCGCATAGGCCACCAGGGAGCCGGCACCCGAACCCCGCCCCGGGCCCACGGGAATGCCGTTGTCCTTACCCCACTGGATAAACTCCATCACGATAAGGAAGTAGCCGGGGAAGCCCATCTGGTTGATAACCTTGAGCTCAATATCCAGACGCTCGTCATACTCACCGCGCTTTTCCGCCCGCTCCTGTGGGTCCGGGAACAGGAACTCGAGACGCTCTTCCAGCCCCTCTTTGGAGCGCATCACCAGATAGTCAGCGGTGGACAGCTCACCCGTGGGGAAGTTGGGCAGGAAGTACTCACCAAGCCGCACGGTAACGTTACAGCGCTTGGCTATCTCCACCGTGTTTTGCAGCGCTTCCGGAATGTCAGCAAACAGCTCGCACATCTCAGCTTCAGTCTTGAGATACTGCTGCTCGCTGTATTTCTTGGGTCTACGGGGGTCAGCCAGAGTGTAGCCATCGTGGATAGCCACCCGGATTTCATGGGCCTCGAACTCTTCCGGGGTCATGAACACCACCTGGTTGGTGGCAACCACAGGCAGGCCTGTGTTGGCAGCATGTTCCACCGCCATGTGCAGGTAGCGCTCCTCATCCGGGCGCCCGGTGCGGATCAGTTCAATAAAGTAACGGTCGTTGAAGTACTGCTTATAGAAATCGGTCAGTTCCTGGGCCTGGTTCTGGTTGCCCTTGAGCAGCGCCTTGCCCAAGTCCCCTTCCCTTGCGCCGGAGAGCAGCAAAATACCGGCGCCGTGCTCCAGCAGCCACTGCTGATCGATAGCGACTCTGTCACGCACCTGACCGCGCAGATAGGCCTTGGAGATCAGTTGAGTCAGGTTCTGGTAGCCATCGTTATCCATAGCCAGCACGGTAAGCGCGCAAAACTCATCTTCAAAGCCGGGCACCAACATCCAGAAGTCGGCCCCTATGATGGGTTTTATCCCGGCGCCATGGCAGCCACCGTAGAATTTCACCAGACCACAGAGGTTGTTCTGATCCGTCAGCGCCACTGCCGCCATGCCCTCATCGGCCACCTTGGCCAGAATGGGCTTGACCTTGGCCAGACCATCGGTCATGGAAAAGTCTGAGTGAACACGTAGATGGACGAAACGGGGCTGTGACATGAAAATCCGATTACTCTGACAAGCTGAAAATCAATAGGCAAAGATAACACGCCGGGAGAGGTTCACCAAAGTTAAAACCGGCCATTTAACCTTGCTGTTGATAGAAGCGCCAATTAACCGAGAAATGACGCTCGGCTCAGATTCGCTTTTCACCGACATACCAACAAAAAGATGTAACAGCAAAAAATGACAGGGCAGCAGCGGCTGCCCTTTGGGTTGCATCTTTAGGTTTCAGAACGGCTTATGAATGCTGCTCCAGCCATTCGCGTACCGGCCTGAAGCTGCGTCTGTGTTCAGGCAAGACACCGTGTTGACTCAAGGCTTCGAAATGCGCCTTGGTGGGATAGCCCTTATGGGCGGCAAAACCATACTCAGGGTGGCGGAGGTCAAGCTCGGCCATCTCCCGGTCGCGGGTGACCTTGGCTATGATAGAGGCGGCGCTGATGGCCGGGATCAAGCCATCGCCCTTAACCACTGCGGCCGAAGACAGGCCAAAATCCGGGGTCCGATTGCCGTCTACCAAGACTTTTTCGGGACGCACCTTCAAGCCCGCAACGGCGCGCTGCATCGCCAACATGGTGGCATGCAATATGTTGAGCTCATCGATTTCCGCCGGGCTGGCTCGACCGACTGAGACCGCCAGCGCCTTGGCCAGAATCTCTTCATAGAGGGCATCGCGTTTCCTTTCGCTGAGCTTCTTGGAATCATTGAGGCCGGTGACGGGATTGGCGGGATCCAGGATTACCGCTGCCGTGACCACATCGCCGACCAAGGGGCCACGCCCCACTTCATCTACCCCGGCGACCAGCCCCTGGCACAACAGCTGCGCTTCGGCCTCCGAGAGTTGCTTATAGACTGTCATCTTTCCTCGGCTTTTTTATCCAGCAATGCCACAACCGCCTGGGCCGCCTTCTCACTGGCGTTGCAGGCCAGCAGGCTGTGCAACTTAGTAAACTCGGCCAGCAGCGGCCGGTTATCTTTATCCAGCAATTTACCCACCTCTTCGGCTATCCGCTCGGCAGTGCAATCATCTTGGATAAGCTCTGCCACCAACTCTCTTCCGGCCAACAAATTGGGCAAAGAGAAGTGGTTTATCTGCATCATCCGCTTGGCAATACGGTAAGTGATAGGGCTGACCCGATAGCCGACCACCATAGGGCGCTTGACCAACATGGCTTCCAGCGTGGCGGTGCCCGATGCCAGCAAGATGGCATCGCTGGCGGCCATCACTTCCCGCGAGCGCCCTTCCGTCATATGAATTTCCAGATCCGGCGCATAGGTTTCCAGCGCGGCAAGAAACTGCTGGCGGCGTTTTTCATTCACCAAGGGGGTAATAAACTTGAGATCCGGATAGCGCTGTTTCAGCAGCCTGGCCGCCTCCACAAAGGGCTGGGCCAACATCTTCAACTCGCCACCACGAGAACCCGGCAGGATGGCCAAATATTCAGCCTCGACTTTCAAGCCGAGTGCTTCTCTGGCAAGACGCTTGTCATTCTCCATAGGGATCTCATCGGCCAAAGTGTGGCCGACAAAGGTACAAGGCACCTGATGCTTGTCGTAGAAGGCTTTTTCAAACGGCAGCAGTGACAGCACCATATTGGTGGCGCGGGCGATTTTGAAGATCCGCTTAGGACGCCAGGCCCAAACCGACGGGCTGACATAATGCACCGTCTTGATCCCACGCGCCTTGAGCTTGAGCTCCAGGCCGATATTGAAGTCCGGGGCATCTATGCCGATAAAGCAATCCGGCTGCAGCGCGGTTATCTGTTTGACCAGACTCGAGCGTATCTTCAACAATCTCGGTAGACGGGAAAGCACCTCGGCAATTCCCATCACGGCCAACTCTTCCATGGCAAACAGCGACTCGAATCCGAGCGCCTCCATGCGAGGGCCTCCTATACCGATAAAACGGGCGTCCGGATAGCGCTGTTGCAATGCTCTCATCAGGCCGGCACCTAAAATATCGCCGGAGATTTCTCCGGCGACCATTGCAAAGACTAACTTTCTATTTTGTGTCATTCGTTCTCACTGTGTCAGCGAATAATTCCTCGATTTGAGGAGGTCACAAAATCAACAAATGCTTGAACCTGCGGCTCTTTTGCGGCGTCTTCAGCCATAGCTGCGACTGCCTCTTCCAGAGTCAGGCTGCTGCGGTACAGGGTCTTGTAAGCCCGGCGCAGCGCTTGCTGGGTCTCTTTGGAAAAACCGCGGCGCTTCATGCCTTCCATATTCAGACCTCGGGGAATGGCCGCCTGGCCAGAGGCCATCACGAAAGGAGGCACATCCTGCAGCACCAAAGAACAACCTGCAGTAAAGGCATGGGCACCAATGTGTACAAACTGGTGCACTCCTGTCATACCGCCGAGAATAGCCCAGTCACCCACATGGCAATGACCGGCAATAGAGGCGTTGTTGGCCATGATCACATTGTCGCCCACCACGCAGTCGTGAGCGATATGTACATAGGCCATAAACAGGTTGTTGGAGCCGATACGGGTCTCGCTGTTGTCCTGCACTGTGCCACGGTGAATGGTGACAGATTCACGGATGATATTGTTATCACCCATGATAAGCCGGGTAGGTTCACCGGCATATTTCTTGTCCTGGCAATCTTCACCAACTGAGGCAAACTGAAAAATCCGGTTGCCCTTGCCAATGATGCTGGGTCCCTTGATAACCACATGGGAACTAATCCAGCAATCATCGCCGATCTCCACATCCGGTCCTATATAACTCCAGGGACCGATAGTAACATTCTTACCTATCTTGGCGTCGGGGTGAACGAAAGCTAATTTATCTATCACTTGCTAATCTCTCTGCGGGCACACATGATTTCTGCTGAACACACCAGCTCACCATCCACTTTGGCCTCGCCGTAGAAAACGCCAATCCCGCGGCGTTCCTTGATCATCTTCACTTCAAAGTGCAGCTGATCACCTGGCTCAACAACCCGTTTGAAACGAGCATTGTCGATACCGGCAAAATAATACAACACGTCCGGAGACGGCTTGTCGCTCATGGTCTTGAACGCCAACAAGCCGGTGGCCTGCGCCATGGCTTCCAGAATGAGCACGCCAGGCATAACCGGCTGCACAGGGAAGTGTCCCTGAAAGAAAGGCTCATTGATGGTGACGTTCTTGATCGCATGCAGAGTTTCACCCGGAGTAAAATCCAGTACTCTATCGATCAACAAAAATGGATACCTGTGTGGCAGGTAAGCCAAAATCTCTTTGATATCCATTGTATTTAATTGATTAGACACGAACTCGTTTCCTCATGCCGCTTAACACACAGCGGTATTAATCTTGGGGTTTAACGGTTTTTTCCAGGGTCTTGACCCGCTGGAACAGCTCGTCCAATTGACGGAAGCGAACCGTATTTTTACGCCACAGCCTGTTGGGCATGGCCACAGTGGCGGAGGAGTATACCCCAGGTTCACGAACATCGTTAGTAATGTTGGTGCTGCCAGTGACATGCACCCCATCGGTAATACTCAGATGACCGGAAATCGCGCAATTGCCACCAATGATACAATGTTTACCTATAGTCACGCTGCCTGCCAACACAGTGCAGCCGGCAATCGCAGTGTTGGCTCCAATAATATCGTTATGGGCCACTTGCACCTGGTTGTCGAGGATCACACCATCATGAATTTCAGTATGGTCGATTGCGCCGCGATCTATGGTAGTACCGGCACCAATCTCCACTCTGTCACCTATGCGCACGCCGCCGGTTTGAGGGATTTTGATCCACTGACCGCGTTCGTTGGCATAACCGAAACCATCGGAGCCGATAATCGCCCCCGAGTGAACGATACAGTTTTGCCCCATATGCACATTGTGATAGACGGTGACATTGGCCCACAGGCGACTGCCTGAGCCTATGATGACATCCTGACCAACCACAGTACCGGCACCTATCTGAACATTTTCGCCCAAAATACTGTTGGCACCTATTACCGCATTAGCGCCAACCGCAACGCCCTCACCCAGTTTGGCACTGGGATGAATTTGCGCCGAGGGATGGATATCCTCTGCGGCGGCCGGCGTACTGTCCAGCAATTGCGCGACTCTGGCGAAACCGACATAAGGATCATTGAGTACCAAGGCGTTACCGGCAAAACCGTCCAACTCTTTAGGCGAGATCAATACCGCACCAGCCTGAGTCTGCTCCAGCTGGCTACGGTATTTGGTGTTGGCCAGAAAGGTGATCTGATCCGGCCGCGCCTTTTCAAGTGTCGCCACCGAGGAGACAGTCACACTGTCATCCCCGCGAACTTCAGCCCCTAGTAGCTGGCCAAGCTCTTTCAACGAAAAAGACTTCATCGATTTACTGGCCTTTGCTCAAGGCTTCAACCACTTTGGAACTGATGTCGGCAGCAGGCTTAACATAAACCACGGCGCCGCGTTGCAGTACCATGTCGTACTTCTCTTTTTCAGCTATGGTGTTAATAGCCTTCTGCACCTTTACCAGCAGCTTGTTTTGCTCTTCGCCCTGACGACGACGCAGATCTTCATCCAGCGCCTTACCTTTGAGCTGATAGTCAGCCTTCAGAGATTCCATTTTACGAACCAGTTCGGTCTTTTGCGCTTCGCTCATCAGCGCGGCATCACGCTGCTGCTTTTCCAGCAAACCACGAAGGTCTTCCTGCAATTTCTGAACTTCGGCCATACGATCACCGAACTCAGTCTTGAGTGCGTTGCTGATCTGCTCACGTTGTGGCAGTTGTTCAAACACAGCGCCCATATCGACAACCGCCAGTTTCTCAGCTTGGGCAGCCAGAGGAGCCCCCATCAACATCAGCGTCATCAGTGCGCCGTTTACCATTTTTTTCAAAGTCAGACTCCTTGTTTTTCTTCAGCAATGCTTGCCGAGTTTATGTAATTTAGAAAGTTTTGCCAATATTGAACGAGAAGATCTCGGTCTCGTCATCGTCGTATTCCTTAACGGGCCAGGCCAGGCTGAACACCATGGGACCCATGGGCGACAGCCATTGCAGGCTAAGGCCCCAGGAGGCACGGATACGGCTCGGATCACTGTAATCGGCCAACTTGGAAAACTCATCCGCCGGCAAGAAACGATAGGAGTCATAATCAAACTCCGTATCCCAGACGTTACCCGCATCGATAAAGAAGCTGGTACGTACTGAGTTGCTATAGGCCTCATCCAGGAAAGGAGTCGGCACAATCAACTCCATGCTGGCCGTAGCGATGGCGTTACCACCGATAGAACGACCTGAGCTGATGTAAACTTGGTTGGGATCGCCCGGTAAGCTACAGCCTTCACCATCCGGATTGGGTCCACAAGGCTCGCTGCCACGATACAGATAGAAGGCTCTGGGCCCCACAGAGTTGGACTTGAAGCCACGCAGTGAGCTGGAGCCACCTGAGTAGTAGTTTTCCCAGAACGGCAGGATCTGGTCGTTGTCATTGAAACCACCATAACCGTTGCCATAACCCAGACGGGCACGGGTCAAGAGCACAAACTTATGGCTACGGGTCAGCGGCCAATAGAAGTTGGTATCAAAGTCAGTCTTGAAGTACTGCAGATCCGAACCTGGAACCGTGATCTTACCACTCAAACGCTGGGATGAACCGTCGGTTGGGAAGGTTCCGCGGTTGAGAGTGCTGCGATACCAACCCAGGCTAAGTTCGAAGTTATCGAAGCTCAAGTCAGAGTTGGGATCCTCGTTGTCACGATAGATGTTATAGAAGCGGATCGCCTGCTCATAACTGGAAATCTCAGAAATGGTGTTATGACGATAGCCTATGCCGCCGTTGAGTCTGTTGTACTCGTTAATGGGGAAACCACTGTTAAGCGCAACACCATAGGAGCTGTTCTTATAGCGTTCAAGGTTAGCCTCATTAGCATCGAACTCGTTCCAGTAGATGCTGCCACCCAGGCTGACCCCATCTTTGGTGAAATAAGGATCGGTATACGACAGGTTGACGTTCTTGGAGTACTTGTTGGTGTTCAGGTTAATCCCGGCCTGGTTGCCCGTACCGAGGAAGTTGGACTGCTGAACCCCGAACTGCAGGCTCATGCCTGACTCTGTACCATAACCTATACCAGCGTTAAAGGAGCCTGATGGCTGCTCTTTCACCTTGAAGGCCACATCCACCAAGTCGTCTGTGCCCGGCACCTGCACGGTTTCAGTATCGACAGTTTCAAAGTAACCCAGACGGTTGAGTCGTGCCTTGGATTGCTCGACCAAGGCCGAGTTCAACCAGGCTCCTTCCATCTGTCTCAGCTCACGGCGCATTACTTCATCTTTGGTTACTGTGTTACCGGTGAAGTTAATCGCGCGGACATAAACCCGCTTGCCGGGCTTAACGTTAACATTCAGGGTCACTTCCTTGGTTTCATCATCTATCTCAGGGAAAGTCTTCACCTCTGGATAGGCGTAACCGAAGCGGCCCAGATACTTACTGTACATCTCTTCGGTAAAGGTCACATCTGCGCCGTTGTATTGCTCACCGGCCTTGATAGGCAAGATACCCTTGAGCAACTCTTCACGACCCATGAGTTCACCGGTCAGGTTGACTTCCTTGACCTTGTACTGCTCGCCTTCATCGACGTTAATGGTGATGTAAAGGCCCTTACGATCCGGCGTCATCGCCACCTGAGTCGAGGTCACCTTGAAACGGATATAACCATTATTGTGGTAGTGGGTCTTGATGGTCTCAAGGTCGGCCTGCAGTTTTTGTTTCTGATAACGGCGCTCGCCGAACAGATCCCACCAGGCTACATAGTCTTTGAGCTCCAGCATGCCGATAAGGTCGGCATCGCTGAAGCGCTCGTTACCCACTATGTTAATCTGACGGATTTCGGCCGCCAGACCTTCGGTAAACTTAAACTTAAGTTCTACCCGGTTACGAGGCAGGTTGATCACCTGGGCCTCTACCTTGGCGCCGTATTTACCCACGCCGTAGTAGAAGTCCTGCAGGCCCTTCTCGATACCCGAGAGCATGGTGCGGTCGAGGGCTTCGCCCACCTTCACACCACTGCCGTCCAGGCTTTCCTGCAGCTGCTCATCTTTGATGTCCTTGTTACCGTCGAAGGTCACGGCACTGATGGTCGGTCTTTCACGTACCGACACTATCAGCACCCCACCATCGCGGGACACCTGAACATTTTCAAAGTTACTGGAGGCATACAGGCTCTTTATCGCCTGTTGCAACTTGAGTTGGTCGACTGTGTCACCCACTTTGACAGGCAAACTCAGCAAGGCCGCACCGAGTGCCACTCGTTGCAAACCTTCAACTTGGATGTCGGTCACTTCAAAAGGCTGGAAAGACTCTGCCCAACCATTCCCTGAAAACGACGCGCCGACTAATAACATCGAGGCAAAAAGTTTATTCAATCGCATAGCGCACTTCTAATTATTTGTCTGTCCTTGCTCAGAGTCGGGCAAAATCATTGAAAAGGGCAATGCTCATCAACATCAGCAGCAACGCCGCCCCAAATCTGAATCCAATTTCCTGTACCCGTTCGGATACAGGCTTACCTGTTATTACTTCCACCAAGTAATACATCAAGTGTCCCCCGTCCAGCACTGGCAACGGCAAGAGATTAATAATGCCGAGGTTTACGCTTATCAGGGCGAGGAACCCGAGAAAATAGACCAACCCTATGTTGGCGCTGTTACCGGCCCCCTGCGCGATGGAGATGGGGCCGCTCAAATTTTTAACCGAAACATCACCGGTAAACAACTTGGCGATCATCTTAAAGCTGACGACTACAAGTTGCCATGTTTTATCTGCCGCCACCGAAATGGATTCAAGCGGGCCATACTGCAGATCCAGCAGCATATTGTCCGGCCACTTGGGGGCTTTGGGCGCCAGGCCGATGACACCTTCCATTTCGCCATTGGCACCCTTGCGGCTGTCCGGGATCAGAGTGAAAGTCTGTTGTTCACCACTGCGCTTAACCGTCAGTTGTAACGGCTTACCGGCTGATACTTTAATTTGTCCGACAAAGGTTTGCCAGTCGCTGTATGCCTCACCATTGACGGCCACCAGAATATCACCGGCCTTGACCCCGGCCTTGGCGGCCGCACCGCCCTCGGTAACCGTCTCCACTTCAGGGATCACATCCGGGCGGAAAATATCCAGCCCCAGCGTACTGAAGGGGGATTCTTTTTCCGGATCGAAACGCCAGTTGCGGATATCCAACTGATAAGTACGCCCGGAAGGCTCAAGACCATCGTCAAGCTGAGATATCTGGTCGAGCGGCCTCAGGGTCAAGCTCATACTGTCATCGCCGATATGACCGACCAGTGCCAGGTTCACTTCTTCCCAGGTGCGTACCTTTTGCCCGGAAACCGCCACTATCTGCTGAGGGCCATCTATCTGCATCACGGCCGCAGGCGAGCCGGGTCTGACATCGCTGATCACCGGCTTGAGTGAAGGCACGCCGATGAGATACATAATATAGAGCGCGAAAATGGCAAAGATAAAGTTGGCTATCGGCCCGGCAGCGACTATCGCGATACGCGCCCAGACACTCTTGCGATTAAAGGCCTGCTCTTTAAGCTCCTCGGGTACATCCTCGACCCGCTCGTCGAGCATTTTGACATAGCCCCCAAGCGGGATCATGGCTATCACATATTCGGTGCCATCTTTGCCGAGGCGACGCCAAATCGCCTTACCAAAGCCGATAGAGAAACGCTCCACCTTGACACCACAGCGCCTGGCTACCCAAAAGTGGCCATATTCATGGGCGGTGATCAGTATCCCCAAGGCGACGATAAAAGCGCCCAGGTTCCATAAAAAATCAAACATCAGACCTTATTTTCCTCACTTGCATCCGGCGATAGCTTCCTTGGCATACTGACGACTTTGGCCGTCCAATGCCAGAATATCCGCTATGGAATTTAAAGGCGATTGCGGCACACGGGCCAAACAGGCTTCATTGACCCGGGCGATATCGGTAAAGCCAATTTCCCCTTTAAGGAAGCTGGCAACGGCCATTTCATTGGCCGCGTTGATCACTGTGGTCGCCTCCTGCCCCGAAGCACTGGCAGTCATTGCCAACTCAAGGCATGGATAACGGGCAAAATCCGGCTCACAGAAGCTCAATTGTCCGACTTTGAAAAAGTCCAAAGGTTCAACCCCTGAAACAATTCTCTCCGGATAGGCCATACAATGAGCAATCGGAGTACGCATATCCGGATTACCGAGCTGCGCCAGCACGCTACCATCCTGATACTGCACCATGGAGTGAATCACACTCTGGGGGTGGATAACCACCTTAAGCTGCTCGGCACTGGCGTTGAAGAGCCAGCGCGCCTCTACATACTCAAGCCCTTTATTCATCATAGTCGCCGAATCGACAGAAATTTTAGGCCCCATAGACCAGTTGGGATGCTTGATAGCCTGGGCCGGTGTCACACTCGCCAAACTGGCAAGATCGGCGCTCAAAAATGGCCCACCAGAGCCGGTGAGCAGAATCGATGAAATGCCTGCGCCTTGAAGGTTGCAATAACCCAGCTGTTGCTGCACAGCTTCCGGCAGGCATTGGAAAATAGCGTTGTGCTCGCTGTCTACCGGCAGCAGAGTCGCGCCCGACTGGCGGGTGGCTTCCATAAACAAGCGCCCGGACATCACCAGCGCCTCTTTATTGGCCAGCAGCACCCGCTTACCGGCCTTGACTGCCGCCAGCGTTGGCAACATGCCGGCGGCGCCGACTATGGCCGCCATCACGGTATCGACCCGGCTGTGAGCCACCAGTTCAAGTAGTTCTGACTCGCCGCTGCTCACGCGGGTAGCAGATGTGGCCCCCAAACGCTCGGCCAATAGCTTGGCAGCATTGGGGTCAACCATATGGGCAACTTCAGGTCGGTGGATCGTACACAACTCGGCCATCTTGTCGACATTGGTATTGGCCACCAACGCATAAACCTGATATGCCGCCGGGTTATGTTGGATCACACTGAGGGTACTGGCACCAATAGAACCAGTCGCTCCTAAAATCACCATGTTTTGCATAGCACTACATCCAGAATGCAATATAGATAAGGGTAAATACAGGCAAGGCTGCGGTCAGGCTATCGATGCGATCCAGCACACCGCCGTGACCGGGCAATATAGTGCCCGAGTCTTTGATTTTGGCGGCGCGCTTGAACATACTCTCGGACAGATCGCCGAGCGCCGAGGCCAAAGCGGTAAATAGGGTCACGGCTATCAGCAGTCCAAGCTCCTGCTCTGGAGAGAAATAGCAAACACCGGCCACCACCACCATGGTGGTCAACAGGCCACCAAGTAAACCTTCCAGAGTCTTGGCCGGGCTGACGTTGGGCATAAGTTTAATCCGCCCCAGCGCCTTACCGGCAAAGTAGGCGCCCGAATCAGCGGCCCATACGGTCAGCATCACCAAGAACACCAGGATACCGCCAAAATAAGGGTCAGCAGGACTGCTGAGCGCCTTGAGCGCGATCAGGGAAGCGAAACAAGGAAGCAAAGTCAACTGACCAAACATGGACTTGAGCATGGGACTGCCCTGCCAGAGTTTGGCACTGCGGGGATAGGAGATCACCAGCACCAAAGAGAATAGCCACCAGCAGGCGCCGATAAGAATGATGGCCAGCATGATGGGGTGTAACTGACCTCTGGACCAGACGGCATCGGTCGGTACCAGGAGGTTAATCGCCACCAATACTATCGCCAGGGTAGCGGTAAAACTCCATTGAGTGACCTCACAACGGCTGTCGATAATACGGCCCCACTCTTTCGCCGCAATCAGAAATACCGCCACCAAGGCCCATGAAAAATAACTCGCCGGGAGCAAAAAAATGGCCCCCATAACCAGTGGGATTAACCAAATTGCTGTTATTATTCGTTGTTTTAGCAAAAAATGTCCCTCGTAAGATGTTATTCGCTGCGTATTTCTTCTATCTGACTTCCGGTCAGACCGAAACGACGCTGGCGGCTGGCAAAAGTCGCCACAGCCTGGCGAAATGCCTGCTCATCAAAATCCGGCCAAAGGGTGTCGGTAAAGACCAACTCGGCATAAGCCGCCTGCCAGAGAATAAAATTACTGATGCGGTAATCCCCGCCCGTACGGATCATTAAATCAACTTCATGTTGATTTTGCATGCACAAATGCGCTGCCAGGGCCTCTTCACTGAACTGACTGCTGGTCATTTCACCGGATTCGACTTTTTCTGCCAGTTTGCGGGCGGCCTGCATTATGTCCCAGCGGCCACCATAATTAGCGGCGACATTGAGGGTCAGCTCTGAGTTGGCAGCGGTTTTCTCTTCGGCGGCACGGATCTGTTTTTGCAGTCTCTCGGAAAAACGACTGGTATCCCCAATAATATTCAACCGGACACCATTTTGGTGCAGCAGCTTGATTTCCCGACGCAGCACGGTAAAAAACAGCTCCATCAACAGGCTGACTTCCTGATCCGGACGACGCCAGTTCTCACTGGAAAACGCAAACAGAGTCAATGAACGTACCCCGAGCTGCCTTGCTGTACTCACGGCCCGGCGCACGGCTTTGACTCCGGCCTTATGCCCAAAAACCCTGGCTTTACCCTGGGCCTGAGCCCAACGGCCGTTACCATCCATAATGATAGCCACATGCTGCGGGATAGACTGTTTTACCAGCTCTGAAAGCTGCTCAGGTAAGCACTCTGAAGTCTGGCAGTCACCTGTGCTGGTTGGAGTCGTAGGATCGGCTTCCATATTGGATGACATCTGAATAAACAACCCTTATAAATAGACAAACGCCGCGTAGTATACCCCTACACGGCGCATCAACTCTAGTTTAGCGAGTCAATATCAGACTTCCATCAATTCCGCTTCTTTCGCGGCCAACAGTTCGTCTATCTTCTTGATATGTACGTCAGTTATCTTTTGTACTTCATCTTCGCTGCGGCGTACATCGTCCTCGGTACACTCTTTGTCCTTCTCCAGGTTCTTCACCGCAGAGTTGGCATCACGACGAACGTTACGCACGGCGATACGACCGTTTTCAGCCTCGGCACGCACCACTTTAACCAGATCACGGCGGCGCTCTTCGGTCAGAGCCGGCAGAGGGATACGGATAGTGGCACCGGCAGACATAGGGTTCAGGCCCAAATCTGAGCTCATGATCGCCTTTTCTACTGCCTGGATCATGCTACGGTCGAACACGTTAACCGCCAGAGTGCGGCTGTCTTCAACTGAAATATTACCCACCTGCTTGAGCGGGGTCATGGTGCCGTAGTAAGACACCTGGATAGAATCCAGCAGTGCGGGGTGAGCACGGCCGGTACGCACCTTGGCCATTTGTGCCTTGGTGGCTTCCACACACTTGTCCATACGAACCTGTGCATCTTCTTTAATCGCATCAATCACGTTAAATGTCCTTTTTGCAATCAGTCGGTTATTTCGTTTTGATCAGCGTGCCTTCGGCTTCTTCACCCATGATAACCCGGCGCAGCGCACCTGGCTTATTCATATTGAAGACCAATATAGGCATGTCGTGGTCACGGGCCATGGTGAAAGCAGCCAGATCCATGACTTTCAATTCTTTATCCAGAACTTCATTGTAACTCAGTTCATCGTATTTGACGGCTTCAGGGTTCTTCATAGGATCATCTGAATATACGCCATCAACTTTAGTGCCTTTTAGCACGACTTCTGCTTCAATTTCAATCCCTCTCAGGCAAGCAGCAGAGTCTGTGGTACAGAATGGGTTACCGGTACCGGCAGCAAAAATCACCACGCGCCCGGACTTGAGCAAGCTGATAGCTTCGGCCCAATTGTATCTATCGCACACGCCATTGAGCGGAATAGCAGACATCAGACGGGCATTAACATAGGCACGGTGCAGCGCATCACGCATTGCCAGACCATTCATCACTGTCGCCAGCATACCCATGTGATCGCCCACCACGCGGTTCATACCGGCCTTGGCCAGCCCTTCACCACGGAACAGGTTTCCGCCACCGATGACCACGCCAACCTGAATGCCGAGCTCAACCAGCTCCTTAATCTCCTGGGCCATACGATCCAGTACCTTGGGATCGATACCGAAGCCTTCTTCGCCCATCAGGGCTTCGCCACTCAGTTTCAGCAGAATACGTCGAAATGCAGGTTTTGGGTTGGTGCTCATCTTTTTCTGTCCTGGTCATAACAAGACCGCAGCGGCTGCTGCGGTCTTGGGAGGGTTAAGAATTGGCGATTAAGCCTTCTTGGAAGCAGCGATTTGGGCAGCTACTTCAGAAGCAAAATCTTCTTCTTTCTTCTCGATACCTTCACCCACTTCCAAGCGGATGAAGTTAGTCACAGTGGCGCCTTTCTCTTTCAGAACTTCGCCAACAGTTTTCTTTGGCTCCATGATGAATGGTTGACCAGTCAGAGAAACCTCACCGGTGAACTTCTTCATGCGGCCGGCAACCATCTTCTCAGCGATTTCCTGAGGCTTGCCTTCGTTCATAGCGATTTCAACTTGAACGGAACGCTCTTTCTCAACCACTTCAGCTGGAACGTCTTCTGGGTTAACGTACTCAGGCTTAGAGGCAGCAACGTGCATTGCAATGTGCTTCAGCGTTTCTTCATCGGCTTCACCGGTAACAACAACACCGATGCGATCGCCGTGACGATAGAAAGCCATCTTGTCACCGTCGATGTACTCAACGCGACGAACATTGATGTTTTCACCGATTTTGGCAACCAGGGCAACACGTGCTTCTTCGAACTGGGCTTTCAGATCTTCAACAGTCACTTTGGCAGCAGCGGCAGCGTCCAGAACTTCGTTGGCGAAAGCCAGGAAGTTAGAGTCTTTTGCTACGAAGTCAGTCTGGCAGTTAACTTCAACCAGAGCAGTGTAACCAGCACCGTTTTTGATCAGGATAGTACCTTCGGCAGCGATGTTACCGGCTTTCTTGGCCGCTTTAGCCGCGCCGCTCTTACGCATGTTATCGATTGCAGCTTCGATATCACCGTTAGTTTCGGTCAGGGCTTTTTTACAATCCATCATGCCTGCGCCAGTACGGTCGCGCAGTTCTTTAACCAGGGCAGCAGTAATTGCCATTGTTAAATCCTCAATTGATAATTCGACAAATTTAACCTATTGATAAGTAGGTATAAAACAGGGGCCATATGGCCCCTGTTAACCAATCATATCTCTTGGTTAATAAGGGTGATGTACTAGCATCGCACCTTATTATTCAGCTTCGATGAAACCGTCTTCTTCAGCTTGAACAGCCAGGTCCTGACCACGGCCAGCTTTGGCAGCAGCAGCTACAGACTCAGCATACAAACGGATTGCACGCATAGCGTCGTCGTTACCAGGAATGATGTAGTCAACGCCATCTGGAGCAGAGTTGGTATCTACTACGGCAACAACTGGGATACCCAGGTTGTTGGCTTCTTTGATAGCGATGTGTTCATGGTCGGCACCGATAACGAAAATGGCGTCTGGCAGACCGCCCATGTTCTTGATACCACCCAGAGACTTCTCAAGCTTTTCCAGCTCACGGGTACGCATCAGCGCTTCTTTCTTGGTCAGCTTGTCGAAAGTACCGTCAACAGACTGGGTTTCCAGATCTTTCAGGCGCTTGATTGACTGACGAACGGTTTTCCAGTTGGTCAGCATACCGCCGAGCCAGCGCTTGTCCACGTAGAACTGCTCGCAAGATACGGCAGCTTCTTTGATGGCTTCACTGGCAGCGCGCTTGGTGCCTACGAACAGGATTTTACCTTTCTTGGAAGCAATGTTGCTGATGAAAGCCAGAGCTTCATTGAACATTGGCACAGTGTGCTCGAGGTTGATGATGTGTACACCGTTGCGAGCACCGAAGATGAAAGGCTTCATCTTAGGGTTCCAGTAACGGGTTTGGTGACCGAAGTGTACACCGGCCTGGAGCATATCGCGCATTGAAACTGTAGTCATTTTCTATACCTTAATTTAAGGGGTTAGACCTCCACGCATCCCATGTCTTCGACCCTTTGGTCAAGCCGCGGGCACCCCGAAGAATGTGTCGATACGTGTGTGATTTAGTATTTGAGTTAAATGCCATGTATAATGGCCGCCATCTTTACTCTTACCTGCCGACAAAATGGGTTCCCCCATCAAAGGCAGCCGACTTGAAGCTAATTCGAACTCATAGAGTCGTCAACTCAAAGTCACTTAGAGTCAAACATAACGGCGCGCTTTATACCATAAATCGCCGGCAAACACAAACTTTTTACCGCTCTCATGTCGGCCTTAAACTCAGTTCAAAGCCGCGTCAGTAGCGTTATTTTACCGTTTCACAAACAAGGTGAATTGGCCTTGGCCAAGGCACTCGTTATTAAGAGAAAGCCCCATGAGTATAGTCATCAAGACAGCAGAAGAAATTGAGAAAATGCGCGCCGCCGGCAAGCTGGCCGCCAATGTGTTGGAAATGATAGCCCCACACGTCAAGGTCGGGGTCAGTACCAACGAACTCAACGATATCTGCGCCAAGTACACCGAAGAACAGGGCGCCATCTCCGCGCCGCTCAATTACCACGGTTTTCCCAAGTCCATCTGCACCTCTATCAATGAGGTGATCTGCCACGGTATTCCCAGTGATCGCGTGCTCAAGGACGGCGATATCCTTAACATTGATATCACAGTTATCAAGGACGGTTATCACGGCGACACTTCCAAAATGTTCCTGATCGGTGATGTCAGCCCGAAAGATCGCCGCCTGTGCCGTATCGCCCAGGAGAGCCTCTACGCCGCCATCCGTAAAGTTCGCCCCGGCATGCAGCTGGGCGAGATTGGTACCACAGTTGAGAAGTTTATCAAGGCCAGCAAGTCAGGCCTGGACAAATATTCAATCGTGCAGGATTACTGCGGTCACGGTATCGGCGCCGGCTTCCATGAAGAGCCACAAGTGGTGCACTACAGAAACAACGACAAGACCATACTACGCCCTGGCATGTGCTTTACCATTGAGCCGATGATCAACGCCGGTCGCCACACTTCTGTACTGAATAAGGATGACGGCTGGACTGTCACCACCTCAGATGGTAAAAATTCAGCTCAGTGGGAACATACTCTGTTAATCACCGAAACCGGCGTAGAAGTTCTGACGCTGCGCGCCGAGGAAGATTTCCCGAGGATCATCAATCACGCCAAATAAGGCGTCACCCAAGGAATAGAATGAGCACAGCGCTGGCAGCCAAAACGGCACTTTGTGAGCAGAATCAAGCCCTGTTTGACAGGTTTACCTCGCGAGAAAAGATAGTCGAACTGGTTACCAGCCGCTGTCGCTTTGTCGATAAGCAGCTGATTGAACAATGGCAGGCCGAAGGCTTGGATGCTTATCCCATCGCTCTTATCGCCGTCGGCGGCTATGGCCGCGGTGAGCTGCATCCCTACTCGGACATAGATCTGCTGTTTCTGGTGGATGACAACCTGGACCCAGCAGCCGAGAGCAGGCTCAGTGCTTATATCGCCTTTCTCTGGGACGCTGGTCTTGAAATCGGTCACAGTGTCAGAACCTTGAAAGAAACCCTGCAACAGGGTCGACAAGACATCACCATAGCCACCAACCTATTGGAAGCCAGACTGCTTACCGGCCCGGAAATCCTGTTTGATACTCTCTACGACGCGATTCGCGAGCACCAATTCTGGCCCTCAAACGCGTTTTTCAATGCCAAGCGAGATGAACAACGTGCCCGCCATGCCAGGGCCAACGCCTTCGATCTTGAGCCCAATATCAAGACCTGCCCCGGTGGCCTGAGGGATATTCAGACCATAGCCTGGGTCGCTATGCGCCACTTCGATGCCGCCAGACTTGAAGAACTGGTCGGACACGGCTTTTTGGAGCAGGTAGAACTCGAAGAGCTGCTTGAGTGTCAGCACTTCCTCTGGGAGCTGAGATTTGCCCTGCACCTGGCATCGGGCCGTGACGAAAACCGTTTGCTGTTTGACTTGCAGCGTCAGGTAGCCGGCCTCATGGGTTACGAAGACGCTACCCAACTGGCGGTCGAGCAGATGATGAAGCACTATTACCGCACAGTGCGGCGGGTGATGGAGCTCAACGAGATGCTGCTGCAACTGTTCAAACGCGCCACCCTGGGACACACTCAGGCGCTGGAAATCCAGCCTATAGATGAACACTATCAGCGCCGCGGTCGCTTTATCGAGGCGCTGGACTTGGCGCTGTTTGACGATCCGGAAGAGATCGTCAGGCTGTTTTTGCATGTGGCCCGCAATTCCAACATTCAGGGAATTTACGCGCCAACCCTGAGGGCGCTGAGAAGAGCCAGACGCGCCCAGCCGCAACCTCTGATGGCCCGGGAGGGCTGCCGTAGAGTATTTATGGAAATTCTCCGTCATGCTCGCGGTATTGCCGCCCTGTCGCTAATGCACAAACACGGAGTGATGTCGGCTTATTTACCTGCCTGGCGCGCCATTGAAGGCCAGATGCAGTTTGACCTCTTCCACGCCTACACGGTAGATGAACACACCCACAGGCTGCTGCTCAATATCGACAAATTTGCCCAGGCAGAACAGAAAGAGGAATTCCCACTCGGCTCTGTGCTGATCAATCAATTGCCAAAAAAGGGGCTGCTGGTATTGGCGGCCATTTTCCACGACATCGCCAAAGGCCGCGGCGGCGATCACAGTAAGCTCGGCGCAGTCGATGCGCTGGAATTTTGCAAACTGCACGGTCTCAACGACCACGACGGCCGCTTGGTCAGCTGGTTGGTAGAAAATCATCTGTTGATGTCGATTGTCGCCCAGCGGCGGGATATTTCCGATCCGGAAGTGGTCGCCGACTTTGCCGATAAAGTTCGCGATGCGGTGCACCTGAGTTACCTCTACTGCCTGACGGTAGCCGATATCTGTGCCACCAATGAAAAAACCTGGAACAACTGGAAGGGCTCCCTGCTCAGGGATCTCTATTTTGCCACTCAGAGAGTGCTTGCCCGCGGTAAAGAAAAGCCGGTGGATATTCGTGCCCGGGTACGGGAGCATCAAGCTAAAGCCAAGAAAGAGTTGCTGCGGCGCGGCTTCAAGGAAAAAGCGCTGGATCTGTTGTGGCAGAGATTCAAGGCCGATTACTTTTTGCGTCATCAACCCAATCAAATCGCCTGGCACGCTGAGGCCATTCTAAAGCACAAGCAGGATGAACCGCTGGTAATGGTATCCAAACACACCACCCGTGGCGGCACAGAGCTGTTTGTCTACTGCCAGGACAAACCCAAGCTGTTTGCCACTGTGATGGCGGTGCTGGACAACAAGAATATCAATGTTCATGATGCCAACATCATGACATCCAAGGACAATTACGCTTTGGATACCTTTGTGATCCTCGAGCAGGACGGCAAGGCGGTAAGTCAGTTATCGCGGATACAAAGTATCCGCAAGGCCCTTGGCAAAGCGCTCAGTGGCGAACAACCCAAGATCCCGCGCTTTCGCAAGTTGTCGCGCAAGATGAAACCTTTTAAAGTTCCGACTCAGGTCAGTTTTCTGCCTACCCGCCGCCATGGTACAAGTATGATGGAGCTGATAGCCTTGGATAGCCCAGGTCTGCTGGCCAAGATAGGTGAAACCTTCTATCGCTGTGATGTCACCCTGCTGGCGGCCAAGATCACCACGATAGGCGAGCGCGCCGAGGACTTTTTTATTCTACAAACCAATCAGGGACTGGCACTGGATGAAGCCCAGCAACACAGGCTGAAAGAGTCACTGATCAGTGCCCTGTCCCAATTCGGGACCCCAACAACCTAAGTAAACGGGAGAAACCAATGGAGGCTTTACGCCAACGTATTGAGGCGGCTTTTGAAGCTCGCGCACAGATAAGCCCAACCACAGTTGACGCCGAGCTGCGTGCCGACGTGGAACGAGTGATTGACATGCTGGACAGAGGCGAGGCCCGAGTGGCCGAGAAACTGGACGGCCAATGGCATGTGCACCAATGGCTCAAGAAAGCCGTTTTGCTGTCTTTCCGCATCTTCGACAATGGCGTAATCTATGGGGCCGAAACCAAGTATTTCGACAAGGTACCACAGAAGTTTGCCGACTATGATGAAGCGCGTTTTCGCGCCGAAGCCATACGTGTTGTGCCACCGGCTGCGGTGCGCAAAGGCTCTTTCATCGGTAAAAACACTGTGCTTATGCCCTCCTACGTTAACCTGGGCGCCTATGTGGATGAAGGCACCATGGTCGACACCTGGGCCACGGTTGGCTCCTGCGCGCAAATTGGTAAAAACGTGCATCTCTCCGGCGGTGTCGGCATCGGTGGCGTACTCGAGCCACTGCAGGCCGGCCCGACCATTATTGAAGACAATTGCTTTATCGGTGCCCGCTCTGAAATCGTTGAAGGAGTCGTGGTCGAGGAAGGCTCAGTGATCTCCATGGGGGTCTATATCGGCCAGAGCACCCGCATCTATGACCGCGAAACCGGCGAAATTCACTATGGCCGGGTTCCAGCAGGTTCTGTGGTGGTGTCAGGCACTCTGCCCTCCAGCTGCGGCAAGTACAATCTTTATGCCGCCATCATAGTCAAGAAGGTAGACGAGAAGACCCGCGGAAAAGTGGGTATCAACGAACTGCTGCGGATGGTCGACTGACCCTTGCCCTCGGGAACTGACCTAGAGCAATAAACACTTTATTAGGTCAGTATCCCCATCTATGTGTCTGTCTGCTCTGCCCATAAGGGCACAGGCAGACACATTTACTTACCAAGAGACAAACTTCCACACCTTGGGACACACCCTGCCCAAACAGCAACAACTGCTGACAGAAAGCCTCTATTCAATCGCTGGCAAATGCCGCTGCTGCGACTGTACTTAAATGGTACTTGAAGCATCCCGAAAAGGAGCAAGCCATGAACCTTTGCCAACGTACCCGCACCGGCGCAGTATTACTGGCTGTCGCCGGCCTGAGCTTCGGCTCTCTCAGTGCCCAGGCCGCAATGGATCCTTATATTGAGCAGGCGTTGATCCAGGTCTGTAAATCCAGTGCCAGCAACAGCATGATAGAGTTTTCCACCACCTTGCGTGAGTACCGGATCAATGAACAGCGAGTATTCCCTCGACTGGTGTGCAATGGTGAGTCACTGCATCAATTTGCCATGAGTCATGGCGCCGATCGCACAGCCAAAAAGATTGGCCGCTTCCTGCCCGGCAAAGTGACCATTTCCGATATGGCCATGATCCCAGAGGAGGAAAAACTCTACGTGAGTTTCCGCTGAACTCACTGAGCCCAAAACACTCGGATTAAAATACCAAGGTTTTGTTGCCGTACACCACGACCTGTTCATTGAGTACCAGCGCCAGAGCCCGGCTGAGAACACTTTTTTCCACATCTCGGCCGGCTTTGGCCATATCTGCCGCGCTGTAACTGTGATCCACAGGGATAACATCCTGCTTAATGATAGGCCCCTCATCCAAACAGTTATTCACAAAGTGCGCCGTGGCCCCAATAATTTTCACCCCGCGCTCCCACGCCTGACGATAGGGATTGGCGCCAATAAAGGCCGGCAGAAAGGAGTGATGAATATTGATGATCTTATTGGGATACTGCTCGACAAACTCAGGGGTAAGCACCCGCATATATTTGGCCAGTACCAGGTATTCAGGCTGATAGCCGGCGATAATATCCAACATGGCACGCTCATGGGCGCTGCGATCCAGCCCCTGATGGCTGACATGATGAAAAGGCACCTCAAACTTGGCCGCCAGCGGTGCCAGCGTATCGTAGTTGGCCACTATGGCGGCTATTTCCACATCGAGGGCACCATAGTAGGTTTTCATCAAGAGATCACCAAGGCAATGGGCCTCCTTGGTCGCCAACACCACTATGCGCTTGCGTCCGGCATCCACCAGTTTCATATGGTTTTGCTTGGGCAGAACTTCAGCCAATTCTTCTAACAGCTTAGCTTCATCGAACTCACCTTCAAGCTCGGTACGCATGAAAAAGCGCCCCTGCTGATTATCGACAAACTCGTTGTTTTTGATGATATTCAGTCTGTGCTGAAAGCATACCCCAGTAACTCTGGCGATAAGCCCATATTCATCGGCACAATCAATCATCAGTATTTTGCGTGGCATATCGGCTCCGATTACAGCATTAAAGTTTGAATATGCCACAGTCTCGCCACTGGCGCGCTTAAAATTTATTCATCAAAAGCAGCTCGTTATCTCCGGCTTGCCTGGCGACTGTCCAGATACTTTTGCAAAAGCCCTCTCAAGGTCTCGGCCTTGGTGCCAAACACTACCTGGACGCCCTGCCCTACCACTATCACGCCCTTGGCTCCCAATCCCAACAGGCGGGACTTGTCCACCAGCTCAGGACGTTCGACACTCAGGCGCAAGCGGGTCATACAGGCGCTGAGGTTGCGGATATTGGCAGCGCCGCCGAGCGCGCCTATCATGGCCAGCAGATTGCCGCCCGAAGCGGTTTCCGGCTCCAGCCGCCCCGGCGTCTTAAGATTGAATGCCATGATGGAAGCGCGGAAAATCAGGTAATAGATGACTGCGGTCAAGGGGCCCAGGATCAGAAACCAACCGGCGTTGGCGGATTGATGCCACAAAAGGGCAAAATCCAGCAAACCGTTGGAAAACACCAGCCCATAGTGAATGTCGAGCCAGATACAGACAGCATAAGCCAGCCCGGTCAGCAATGCGTGCACCAGATACAGCAAAGGCGCCACAAACAGGAAAGCAAACTCAATCGGCTCAGTTACCCCGGTGAGCCAACTGGTGGCCGCCGCCGACAGCATAATGCCGGCCAGCCGATTGCGTTCACTCTTGTCGGCACAGCGCCAAATCGCCAGGGCCGCCGCTGGCAGGCCCCACATTTTGATGAGATAGCCACCGGCCAGGTTGCCGGCCTGGGGATCGCCGGCGAGGTAGCGCGCCACTTCGCCTCTGAGCCATTGACCATCCTGATAATACTGCCCAAGCTCGAGGTAGAAAGGCGCATTCCAGATATGGTGCAGTCCAAGCGGCAGCAAGAGGCGCTCCACTGTGCCATAGATGGCAAAGGCCAGCTGTGGCTTTTGATACACGGCCCAGTTGGAGAACACCTCAATATAGTGCGCCAAAGGTGGCCAGATAAGCGCCAGCAAATAGGCCAGCAACACCGCCAACGGCAGCATCAACAATGGCGCGCTGCGGCGTCCCTCAAAGAAGGAAAAGATAGCCGGCAAACGTAAATGACGACTCATGGCCATCGCCAAACAGGTCATTACCCCAAGCAACATGCCACCGGCTATACCTGTATCTATGGTTTCCACTCCGAGCCAAACCGAGGTGTGCACGGGGTTTTGCGAGGCCAGCAGCGATAAGCTTGAGTTGAATACCCCATAACCGAACGCAGCACTGAAGGCGGCAATCCCCTGATCACGGCAAAAGCCTATGGCAATCGCGATGGCAAACAACAACGGCATCATAGTGAAGATGAGATCGCCAGTAGTGGCAAACAGCTCATTGAGCGAAGGAGACAAAATACCTGTCGGCGTGCTGGCCAGGCCTTTCATCACTCCGGCAGCAGGCAGGATAGCTATGGGGACAAGCAGCGCCTGACTCAGGCGCTGAGCAAACTTAAACCAATGTTGTGAAAAGCCTTTCAGGCGCCCGGTTCTGTTTTCAGCAGGGGTAGCCAGTTGTTGAGCCATGCTTGAGCCTCGACCTCGGGTTCCATGGTTTCGCAGGCATCAATCTCCAAACGTTCACCGATACGTTTGGCGCCAAGCTCCGCAAACAGTTCATCCAATTGTTTACCTGCGCCGCAGAAGGTCTCATAACTCGAGTCTCCCAGGGCAATAACTCCGTACCTGAGCTCAGGCAAGTAGGGGGCCGTGTCTTTCAGTTCCAAAAACCAGGGCAAAATATCATCCGGAAGATCCCCTTGCCCGGTAGTGGAAGAAACCAGCAACAGATACTCATCGGCCGCTGGTATATATCCTTTAAGCTCATGACTTTGCCAAAGTTTAGCTTCCAAGCCATGAGTCTGGAGCTGCTTCTGGAGCGTCTCGGCAACAAACTGGGCATTACCATAGACAGTTCCAAACACCAGGTTCACTTTTTTCATGTTATACTCTGCACCTCGGAGTCAATACTCATTGTTCTCCACCATACTGTATCGTCTGCTTATGCTGCAAGCATAAGCATCAACAGACACCCAGCCGACACGCCATTGGCGATAAGGAAACGCAGCGATGCGACAGAGCAGCAGACAGAAACTTCAGAAGCAACATCAAAGGGCAACTCATGTTCGCCGTATGTGTTACTTTAGAGCCGCTCAACAAGACCAACACCATGCCCACTATCCACTCGACGCTTACCGTCCCTTGCTTGACATGATGCACCAGCGCACCAATAAAGACGAAACCTAAGGAAAGTGCGAACAAGTCCCATGTGTGCTCTGCGTCGGCTTACGGGCCTGGATGCAAGGCGTGGTTCGCCGCAAATGGCCCTAGTCCTTTGCAAGAAGCACAACATAGCAGGCAGGTCTGTAAGCCACGCCCTTCGGGGCTTTCACAGCAACCGGCTCTCTGCGTTATCCGACTTCGACAGGCCCCGGCATGCCTTCAGCCAGATGCCTTGAACGCCAATTGCTGTGCAAGCCAGAGTGCCACGAGGACTTATTCGCACCTTCCCTAAGCCAGCAGCAAACCGCTGTCTGACTCAAGCAGGGACTCATCCCAGCCCAGGCCATCGAACACTTGCTGCCATTCAGCCTCCGGCTCTGTCACTATAGTGACGGGTTCGCCTGTCTTTGGGTGAGTGAAGCTCAAGCTCTGAGCCAGCAACCATAAACGGTTGAGGCCGAAGTGTTCACGAAAGAAACGGTTTTGTTTGCCATCGCCGTGGGTGGTGTCACCTATGATGGGGTGACGCAGATGAGCCATATGCCTTCTGAGCTGATGCTTACGTCCGGTCAACGGCGAGAGGCGCATCAAGGCAAAACGACTGCTGGGGTACCGCCCTGACGGGAAAGGGATCTCGGCATTGAGCAACGGCGCATATTGAGTAATGGCATCCTGGGCTTCCTTGTTGCGGTCGGCATTTTTATCGGCCACGGCATCCAACTCCTCTTTGAGTGGATAGTCCAGCGTACCGGCTTGGTGCATATTACCGCGCACCAGGGCCAGATACTCCTTGCGCGTCTCGCGCCCGGCAAACTGCTGACACAGAAGAGCAGCAACTTCACTGCTTTTGGCAAACAACAAGACGCCCGAAGTAGGCCTATCCAACCTGTGCACCGGAAACACATGGCAACCCACCAGATCCCGGGTCAGCTGCATGGCAAAAAAACGCTCTTTTCGCGCCAGATAGGTTCTGTGCACCAGTAATCCTGCCGGTTTATGGATGGCAACCAGGTGTTCATCTTCATAGAGGATACGGATCTCGGGGCACTCTTCATCCACTGGTGTCAAAGATTGTTCCGAAATCTCGGCTTGAAGCTGGGTCTCATCTTGCTTGTTTGGTAAGGAGTTCATCCAAGGTTCTCAACAAAGTGATCAAATTACGATATGTGGGCGCTTCACCCCATACATGTTCGGCCATAGGCGCAGTTGCTATAGCTGATGGCAGCGGCATTTGTGCTTCTATCAGCGCGCGCATTTTCGGCAACAGAATAAACTGCAACCAGGCTTCAAACGCCATACTGTCACAGGCAAAGGGCGCCTGGCTGGCCATGGCAGTCGCGCCAGGATCCGTTGCGCTCCACATTCCCTGCGCTTTCAATTCGACCTCTATGGCCAACAGGAGTTTTTCAGTCGCCAGAAAAGGCATCTGTTACCTCGTAGATCCAAAACAATAAATTGGCGTCAATCATACCATCGGGCCAAGCTTATCCCTATAATGCACCGCATTTGTTGTACAAGAGTCAAACGAGCATGGACAGTATCACTACCCTCAGCGAACTTCTCACCGCCGCCAACACCCAGTATCAGGTCTATGATCTCGGCCGCAGGGTGCAGCACATAGATCCCATGGCTTTTCATCAAATAGAAGCCCTTCAAAGCCCTTACCCTTTTCCCATACAAGGGCATGCCCAGTTTGCCCTGGTGTTCTGGGATGGCAGCAATCAGCAATATATCTGGTTCCTGAAATTACCCTTGGATGAGCGCGGACTCCTGGTCCCAGCTGCGCGTAGCCAGTTTATTCAAATGCTGCTTGAAGCCATGGGGGAAAACCTGACCCGTGAACTGAGCGAAGCCCAGCAGCAACAGATGGCCAATCATCCCTTCAGTTTCAAGCCATCGCAGGAAAAATTGGCCCTGTTCAACGCCTTGGTGCGTAAACAATTGGGACAAGCCGCTTCTGTACAGTATGAATATGCCTGCCAATACCTGAGCGGCAAGGTGGCAGCCGAAAACTGGCAACATCTGGGACTGCAAGGGCTGGCGGATATCTGTGCCAGGGTCAATGAACTGGACCACTCAGCCCTGTTGCAACAAGGATTGAACAAAGGCGCCACCGAGGTACAGATTGCCCTTTGCCAGCAATTGGAACATATATTGCTGCCTGAGCCACTTGCCGAAACGCTCTTCCAGGCATTCAAAGAAGCGGCCCCCGAACATAAGGTTTACTTCCTTCGCGCCTTGGCGTCTCACCCCGAACTCTGCCAACAGGCGATAACTGAGCTGAACAAGCAACAAGCGCTAAATATTGATGCCTTGGTTGCCATCGCCGCCCGCTGCTGGCTTAGTCTGAAACAGGATGGATGCCGCAAAATTTATCTCGAGGCTTTGGCTTTACAGGAGCAAAGCTTCTTTAATCAAATCTTTGCTGATATTGTGGCCATACCCGGGATACGTACCCAGGTATTGAGCGAACTTCGCAATCCTCACCGCAGTGACCGCCTATCCGGCGCCATTGGCGGTCTGTTCAGGGCGACCACAGAATGATGACAGATTTTCTACTGATCGCAGCGCTGGTTATGATTGCTGCGTTTTTCTGGCAGCTGCGACAAATGGCCGAACTCAGCCGGGTATTTGCCGAAAGGGAATGCCAGCGACAAAAGGTGCAGATGCTTGCCATCGCCATGGAGTCGGCGCGTCCCAGCATAGGTGGCCGGAATGGTCTGTGCTGGAAGGCACGCTTTATGTTTGAGTTCAGTACCGATGGCATCAACCAGTATCGCGGCCATATTCTGATGCACGGCAAACAAATCCAGAAAATCGAATGGCCCATCTTTCCCGAACCCGAATGGCATGAAGCGCCAACGGCCAGGGGCAGTGTCGGTGGCGGTTGTGGCTCAGGAGGGGGGTGCAATTCGGGCAGGTGTCGATGAGGCCTTCTCTACCCATGAAAGCTAGTTAGGGTTGTTCTGCCATTAAAATTCAGAGTATGGAGCGACTGAGTTTATCTATTCTCAAAGCCCCGAAATAAGAAAGGGCGCGACAATTAAGCCGCGCCCATCTGTTTCTCTGTTAAGCCTTCCAGCTATTAAGTTGCTTCCCTGCACCATCCATGCGTCTGCCGTGCGTCCTGCGCTCCCTGTACCATCCTGGTGAGTCCCTGTACTTGCGTACCTGTTCCCTTAGTCCCGATTATCCCTTGATCGGGCCTTGCTCTGTCCTTAAGCGTGTCCTGTATCGTCCTTGTGCATCCTTTCAATACATCCTGTTTCGTCTTCCTGACGCTGACCATATTCCTTGGGTCAGTAGCTTTCCCTGTTTGCCATCATCCTGATAAGCATCTTCCTTGAGTTATCCCTGGACCGTGTTCCTCACGGTTGAGGCCTTCCTGACCTTGTTCCCTGAATCATCCTTGTCCTTGGATGATTTAAATACTAATACAATCCCGGCCCAGGAGTTGTACATAAACCGCCCAATAACTCTTGTAACTTTTTTACAGCAATCAAAACAAGGTTGGTAAGTAATTAATTTTAAATGGTTTAATTATTTTTTAGTGACAAAATCCGCTATTTAACTCTTGTTTGTCTCACAACCTTGTGAGATATCTCGCACACCAACCCCGGCTTTAATGGAAAACGATGTGTAGTGAAAAACATATCGCCTATAAACCTGCAACAGAATCACCCAAACATCAATAATCTCAATAGAAGATAATAGTGTCACCCTAAAATACATTAACACTTTTCTATAAAAGCCGCTTGCCAGGAGCTTATGCCCATATGCGATATTTAGGGTTTACATTTCCAAGATGAAAGCTGAGCAGTGATTACTGCGGGGGGAAATTTCTAATAGAAACCTTCGTCTGGCATAGCTGAATGTCCACCTTCTGCTATGGAGGTGATTTACGGCTGAAAACAAAAACCCGCCATATAGGCGGGTCTCTGTGCGAACACTTGCGTCTTTATGTAGCGGCTTACTTAGTAGCCAGCTTCTCACGGATACGTGCAGACTTACCTGAACGCTCACGCAGATAGTACAGCTTGGCACGACGAACGCGACCACGACGCTTAACTTCGATGCTGGAAATCATTGGGCTGTGCGTTTGGAAAGCACGCTCAACACCTTCACCATTAGAGATCTTACGTACGGTAAATGCGGAGTGCAGACCGCGGTTACGCTTAGCGATAACCACGCCTTCAAAGGCCTGCAGACGCTCTTTGTCACCTTCTTTAACACGAACCTGAACGACTACGGTATCACCGGCACCGAAATCAGGTACGTCTTTTTTCATTTGCTCATCGTTGAGCATTTTAATGATGTTGTTCATAACTTACTCCGTTCTAGAATTAACTGAGCTGCGACTAGGCTGAGTCCATTGCGTCAACGAACTGCGCTAATAGAGTCGTCTGTTCGTCAGTCAGAGCTAGATTTTCAAATAATTCTGGCCGTCGCTGCAGTGTTCTTATCAAACTCTGCTGTAGACGCCAGCGTCTAATTTGTTCGTGGTTGCCGCTGAGCAACACCGCCGGAACATCCAGTCCATCAAGACATTCAGGCCGGGTATAGTGAGGACAATCCAATAATCCGTCAGAGAAGGAATCCTGCTCTGCCGAGGCCTGTTTGCCCAGCACGCCGGGAACCAGTCTCGAAACCGAATCTATCAGGGTCATTGCCGGCAATTCACCGCCCGAGAGCACGTAATCACCAACCGACCACTCCTCATCCACTTCCGTCTGAATGATGCGCTCATCGATACCTTCGTAGCGACCGCACACCAGGATCAGCTTGGATGATAGTGCCAACTCAGACACGCCTTGCTGAGTCAGCTTGCGTCCCTGAGGTGACAGATATATCACCTTGGCTCCCTCACCTGCCGCAGCCTTGGCTGCATGAATGGCATCGCGAAGGGGCTGAACCATCATCAACATTCCGGGACCACCACCATAAGGTCTGTCGTCCACAGTGTTGTGTCTATCATGGGTGAAATCCCTGGGATTCCACGTCTGTACTTCCAGCAGGCCATTCTTCACGGCCCGACCCGTCACGCCAAAGTCTGTTACTGCTCGAAACATCTCCGGGAACAGGGTGATGACCCCTAACCACATAAGCTGTTTCCTCGACTCAGAAGTCCGGATCCCAATCCACTAAAATCTGTTTTGCCGAAACGTTCACCTCTTTGATGAACTGTTCGGTGACAAAGGGGATCATACGTTCCGCTTTGCCAAAGCTATCTTTGGCGTTGGCCTTCACCAGCAAGACGTCGTTGGATCCTGTTTCCACGATCTGATCGACCTTGCCCATGTTGTAGCCCTTGGTGTTGATCACTTCGCAGCCGATAAGATCGCGCCAGTAGAATTCATCTTCCGGCAGGTCTTTCATCTGCTCAGGCAGTATGCCGATCTCACAGTTAGTGAGCATCTGCGCCCGCTCCCGCGTCTCTACCCCTTCAAGTGCGGCAACAACCGCCTTGCCCTGATAGCGCCACTGGGTGACCTTCACTTCACGCCATTCGCCCTGCTCTTTAATGAGCCAAGGTGAATAGTCAAAAATACCTTCAACAGAATCGGTATAGGCGGTGATTTTCAGCCAACCTTTAATGCCATAGCTGGAACCAAGTTTGCCCAACACGATTGGCTGTGGGTTACTGCTCATCAATCTATACCTTAAACGCTATTAAGCAGCTGCTTTACGAGCGTCTTTGATCAGTTTTGCTACGCGTTCTGTAGTTGCAGCACCGTTTGAAACCCAGTGCTCAACACGGTCCAGATCCAGGCGCAGAGTTTCTTCCTGACCTTTGGCCAGAGGGTTGAAGAAACCTACACGCTCGATGAAACGACCGTCACGGGCATTGCGGCTATCAGCAACAACGATGTTGTAAAATGGACGCTTTTTCGCGCCACCACGAGCTAAACGAATGGTAACCATGCGTTCTTTATCCTCTAATGATTTGCTTTTCAGCAAAAATAAAAACTGGAACCCCGTGTTCGCGAAGAGTCCCAGATAGAAAGCCGGAAGATTTTACCTGACTTTCGGGCGATTGCAACCGATCCCGGCTAATTTTACAACGCCCATTCACAGTTTATCCCAAGCGGGACAATAGTTAAGAACATCAGGTAATGTCATTTGGTATCAGCGACCGGGGAATTTCATTCCCGGAGGCAGCATGCCTCCCAGGCCGCGCATCATCTTATGCATGCCGCCTTTGGCAGACATTTTCTTCATCATTTTCTGCATCTGGGTAAACTGCTTCAGCAAGCGGTTTACATCTTGAATTTGAGTGCCTGAACCGGCAGCGATGCGGCGTTTTCGTGAGCCTTTGATCATATCCGGACGCTTACGTTCATTTGGCGTCATGGAGTTAATAATAGCTTCCATCTGACCTGTGAGCTTACCGTTTTGCACCTGCGCCAAAGCATCGGGAGGCAGTTGACCAACGCCGGGTAGTTTTTCCAGCATCCCCATCATGCCGCCCATATTCTTCATCTGCTGCAGCTGCTCACGGAAGTCTTCCAGGTCAAAACTGCCGCCGGACTTCACTTTAGAAGCCAGCTTAAGGGCTTTTTCCTTATCGACACCGCGCTCAACTTCTTCGATGAGCGACAACACGTCCCCCATTCCCAGAATACGGGAAGCTACCCGGTCTGGATGGAAAGGCTCGAGCGCATCAGTTTTTTCACCCACACCCAGGAACTTAATCGGTTTACCTGTGATGTGACGAATGGACAGGGCGGCACCGCCTCTGGCATCACCATCCACCTTGGTGAGGATCACCCCGGTCAGCGGCAGCGCTTCATTAAAGGCCTTGGCAGTATTGGCCGCATCCTGACCTGTCATGGCGTCGACCACAAACAGGGTTTCAACCGGCTTGACCGCAGCGTGCAGCGCCTTGATTTCATCCATCATCGCCTCGTCCACATGCAGGCGACCGGCGGTATCCAGAATGACTACATCAATAAACTTACGCTTGGCGTAAGCGATGGCGGCATTGGCAATATCTACCGGCTTTTGACTGACGTCCGATGGGAAGAATTCGACTTCGACTTCATTGGCCAGGGTTTCCAGCTGCTTGATCGCCGCCGGACGGTATACGTCGGCACTGACCACAAGCACAGACTTCTTCTGTCTGGTTCGCAGGAACTTACCCAGCTTGGCAACACTGGTGGTTTTACCCGCGCCCTGCAGTCCTGCCATCATCAATACAGCAGGTGGCTGAGCGGCCAGATTGAGAGCCTCGTTGGCCTCCCCCATGGCTTTTTCCAGTTCACTCTGAACGATTTTGACAAATACCTGCCCAGGGGTCAGGCTCTTAGCCACTTCCTGGCCAACGGCACGTTCTTTGACGCTGCTGACAAATTCCCGCACCACAGGCAGAGCCACATCGGCCTCCAGCAGTGCCATACGAACTTCGCGCAGGGTGTCCTTCACGTTCTCTTCAGTCAAGCGACCCCGACCACTGATATTTTTCAGGGTGCGGGACAATCTGTCGGTGAGATTCTCAAACATCGTCCAGTTCTATACCGTTTATGAATGTAAAATGATGGGGCATATTATAACTATAGCCGGAGTATTAATGCAGCCCTGTTCTCAACATGGGGTTAAATAGACGCTTATCAAGGTACAAATGAATGTTTTTGACGGGAACCAATTACCCTTTATTACGCACTAATCTACTGGGCACTGAGTAATTTTGTCGTCTGGGTCACTGCCCAATTACCTGTGGCTCATGTTATTCTAATACCTGCAAGTTTTCTAAAGCTGCCCACAGAGGCCAATTACACATAAGGATAGGTTAATCCCAGATGGTCATTCTCTCTGCTGCCGCGATGTTTTTCTACAGCATAGCGCTGATATTAGTGACAAGCCGCTTGTTTCACGCCGAGGGGCCCAACCGCCGCACCGTTGCCGGTTTTGCCGCTTTGGGTGTGATACTGCACGCTGCAGCCTTGTACCAGGCAATCTTTACTGTCGATGGCCAGAATTTCAGTCTGACCAATGTAATATCCATGGTGAACTGGATTATCGCCCTGGCCTTTACCTTGGTACTTTCACGTATCAAGGTCATTGTGCTGGTACCTGTGGTGTACGCCTGCTCCGTGATATCCGTATCCCTGCTATGGCTTTTGCCACCTAAGTACATCACTCATTTTGAAGTGCACCCTGAAGTATTGGTCCACGTGGTATTGTCGCTGATGGCCTACAGTGCCTTGATGATAGCAGCGCTTTACGCCATACAACTGGCTGTAATCCAAAATAAGCTAAAGAAAAAGCAACTGATTTTGAACCCCGCGCTTCCGCCACTGATGACGGTAGAGAAGCAGCTGTATCATCTGATCATCATAGGGGTGATTCTGCTGAGTCTGTCGCTGGCCACCGGCTTTATTTTCCTTGATGATATGTTTGCCGATGGCAAGGGCCACAAGGCGGTACTTTCCATTCTGGCCTGGTTCGTCTATATCGCTATGCTGTGGCAGCAATATACCGTGGGTTGCCGTATCCGCACGGCAGTGATCTACAGTCTGACCGGTGCCAGCCTGCTCTCTCTGGCTTACTTTGGCGCCCGCATCGTCAAAGAACTTATCCTGAGCTAATCTGAATTAAGTCAGGCAGGGCTAGACCTTTGCCTGACTTGACACTCCATCCAATTGCCAGTATTTACTAACTTTCGCTATTCCTGACGGGGCCCCTTTTTGGACGATATATCGACCGGCATACTCCTGATAATTCTCCTGCTGTTAATCCTGATTTCGGCGTATTTTTCCGGTTCGGAAACCGCCATGATGACCCTAAACCGCTACCGGTTGCGTCATCTGGCCAATAATGGCCACAAAGGTGCCAAACGCGCCATCAAACTACTCGACCGTCCCGACAAACTCATAGGCCTGATCCTCATAGGCAATAACCTGGTTAATATTCTCGCCTCCTCAATCGCCACGATTCTGGGTATCCGACTCTGGGGCGACTTGGGATTAGCCATCGCCACCGGGGTACTGACACTCGTGGTATTAGTGTTTGCCGAAGTGACGCCCAAGACTGTGGCTGCACTGCATCCAGAACGCATCGCCTTCCCATCAAGCCTGATACTCAAGTGGTTGTTATGGCTGTTTTTGCCTCTGGTCAAAAGCGTCAACATCATCACGTCTTTCATACTCAGACTAATGGGGATCCGCACCATACGTGCCGATGATGCCCTGAGCCAGGAGGAACTCCGCACTGTTGTTCATGAAGCAGGAGCCCTTATCCCCAGACGCCACCAGGAAATGTTGTTGTCAATTCTGGATCTGGAGAAGGTCACTGTGGAAGACATCATGGTGCCCCGCTCTGAACTCTACGCCATCAATGTCAATGATGACTTCAAAAGCATCAACAAACAGGTTATTCAGAGCCCGCATACCCGGGTACTCCTGTATCGTGACAACATAGATGATGCCGTAGGTTTTGTGCATCTGCGTGATGCGTTAAGACTGCAATCCAAGGAACAGTTCAGTAAATCTTCCCTGCTGAGGGCTGTAAAAGAGCTGTACTTTATTCCCGAAGGCACGCCGCTCAACGTGCAATTGGCCAACTTCCAGCACAACAAGGAACGCATCGGCCTGGTGGTAGATGAATACGGGGATATTCAAGGATTGGTGACGCTGGAAGATATTCTTGAAGAAATCGTCGGCGACTTTACCACTTCCATGATCACCACTCCCAGCGAAGATATTACCCCGCAGCAGGATGGCAGCTTCCTGATCGATGCCACCATCAACATCCGCGACCTCAACAAAGAGATGGAGTGGGACTTCCCAACCGACGGCCCCAAGACCCTCAATGGTTTGATCCTGGAATATCTGGAAGAGATCCCCCAGGCCAACACTAGCCTGAGACTCGCAGGTTACCCTATGGAAGTGGTAGAAGTGGCCGACAACATGATCAAAACGGTACGGATCATGCCGCAATTTTATCGTCCATCCTGAAACTCAACTTGCTTTGAACTAAGTCATTGGGCAGTTTTGGCTGCCCTTTTGGCCGCTTCCAGTGCCCGACGTTTGTCCCGAGCGATCGCGGTAATGGTGCGATCCAACTCATCTTCCAGTCCCAGCATAAAAAACACTTCGGCCATCAGGAAAAACGGGCCAATAAGCAGTTGGTTGAGATCATCAATAAAAGCAGGTTTGGCCTTTTCATACTTGTGACCTATAAACTGGAATATCCAACCTAAAACAAAAACTGTTATGCCCAACCAGATACTGGCATAGCCTTGAGTATAGAGCCATTCGGTTGTCAGAATAACCGGCAGAATAAACAGCGCCAGTCCCAGCGCCAAACGCCAATGCAACTTGATGTAATAGGCCATGACCAGGACAGCCAGTAGCATGGCTATACTGAACGTACCGTCAGCAAAAGGCAGACGCCACAGTGACAGCATTAAAAATACTGACCAGATAATCAAAGGGATACCAATAAAATGGCTTTTGATATTGGTGGGGTTCAGATGCACACTCTTGTAAGTGGACAACTGTTCAACAGCCGACTTCATAATGCTCTCCTTGGTTTTGTTATTATTCTCCTCCCGCCGAGCAGGGACCTCGAGTGCCTGGGTAATGTGCCACAGTGCTCATGGCAAACGCTTACTTACGCTTGAGCCACCAATTATCAAAGACAATTAAGGCCAATTAATGGTTTGAGATTAACGCAACACCTCCTAGGTGACAATGACTCCCCATCATTGAACAACTTGCACAAAGCTATCCAAGTAACTTTGTCTGCTTTAACTCTGAAACCATAATCCATCATCACTATCATTAACTAAATCAGTCACTCCTCTGTCATCAGAGATAGCTCATCCTGACGCCGCAAAATGGCAGGATGAAAACCTTGAACAATAAAGAGTAAAAAGCCGACCCTAAGGTCGGCTTTGGTATTGAAGATAAAGAGCTGTACTTAAAAGCGCAGGGCTACGCCTACTTTATATCTGGCTTCGCCTTCAAAGCTCCACACTGGGTAATCGGCCTTGAATTCGCTGATCACATCCTCTGCACTAATTGGGGAAACACCCGTCTGTATGCTGTCTTCTTCGGTGATGTTGACCGCTTCAAAAGTGATATCCAAATAGTCGGTTACCGAGTAGCTGGCACTGAGGTCCAAGGTCCCGTAAGACTCGTGCTGACGGTTACCATAGAAGCCAGGCAGCTCGCGCATCATATACTCGGAGCGCCAGTTATAGGCCAGACGAGCGCTGAAGTCGTCCATCTCATAGTAACCTACCAGGTTGACCGTATGCTTGGATGAGTCAGAGAACACGCCCACACGGTCAGGATAGTTTTCTGCCGGAGAGGATGCATCGGCAAAGGTATAGTTCACCGAGTAACCCAAACCGTTGTCGAAGGAGTCCTGCAGCTGCAGCTCGATACCATCTATGCTGCCGCCGTCGGCATTGTACTTCTCACTCACAGTCCAGCAGTCATAGATACCTACGCCACAAGAACTTTTACCTTCGGTTACCAGGTTGGGATCTTCAATACCTATCTGCTGATTCAGCTTCTGTTTGGTGGTGATAAAGGAGCTGACATCCTTGATAAAGTAAGTGGCGGCAAACAGGCCCGAATCACTGAAATACCACTCCAGACTCAAGTCGGCCTGAGTCGCCTTGAATGGATCCAGCGCCACACTGCCACGCACCAGTTTTTCATTATAAGGTGTGCCATCGTTGTAACCCGGCAGGGTCGAGGTAGCAAACAGTTCGGCGTAGTTGGGGCGAGAGATCACCTGAGCGGCAGAGGCGCGCAGTATCACATCCTCACTCAAGTCGAAGGCGATGTTAACGCTCGGCAATACGTCGTTATAGCTGGACTTGTCTGTGCTCAGGTCATCGGCAAACTGCCCCTGTTTGTTGAGCGCATAATAGTCGGACTCAATATCGGTCGAGATATAACGGAAACCGAAGTTACCGCGGAATCCTTCCCCGGCAAAAGTAGCCATGGCGTACAGGGCCAGGTTCTCCTCCTGGATGGTGCCATAACCGGATTTGTCGATAGTAAAGCCATCGATGGCGGCATAGGCATCGGCAATCATGGCATCAAATATCGGTTCAGGCAGAGTGAAACCGGCGCCGGATGACATGGTGCCATTGTAGTAGGCAGAAGCATCTTTGGTCAGAACCTTGGCATCATTGACTATCGCCTTATCTGTCATCTGGGTGACTTCATGATCGGCATAACTCACACCTGTCTTGATGGCACTGATAGCGCCCCAGGCAACCGGGAAGTTGAAGTCCAACTGAGCGAAGGTTTCTTCATCCGTGTTGGGCTGCTTCTTCAGCGCCCAGCCGGCAGTGGCCAATGGGTCGTTAAAGTCACCGGCCTCAAAATACTTGTTGGCGATATCGATATTGATCTTATCGCCGGTGGCATCATAAATACCGGCAAAGTCAGCCGGGACACCGATTGAGTTACCATAGTTGGCAGTCAAGTCGGTACCACCTTCGGCTTCGGTGCGACCAATGCGACCTTCAATTGTGAAATTATCCGCTTCATAGTTGAAGTTGAAATCCACTGTATCCGAGCTCATGCTCGCCTTACGGGCCCAGGTTTGTGCCCAGGCAAAACCGCCTTGATCGCTGTGGTTTATCTTGGTACAAACACCGGCGGCATTGACCTGTTCACAGGTGTAGTCGCCTCGTTGTGTGGGGAACAGGAAGATGGAGGTGTTGGCGTTGTTGGCGTCCAACTCCAGATTCATGTAGTTGAGCCCCAGTTCCAGTCTGTCGGTAGGACGATACTGCAACACCAGGTTGATTGCGGTGCGCTCACGATCCTGTTGGAAAGTGGTTGGCACTATCTCCCCCCAGCCAAGCAGGGTTTCGATACCATTACGCTGATAGTCCGTCTGGCTCCAGGAACCTGCCAGCAACACACCGAAGTTCTCATCTTCATTTTTCCAGCTGTAGAGGCCGGAGGCTTCAGGATCTATCTCTTCCGAGACGCTACCATAATCCCCTTTGGCACTCAGGAACACCGAGTTGGCATCCAAATCCAGCGGTTTGCGGGTGTTGATGATAACAGTGCCGCCAATCCCCCCTTCGGCAATATCGGCCTGGGACGATTTGTAGACTTCAATCGAGCCCACCATCTCGGGTGGCAGCAAGGTGTAATTGAAACTGCGGTCGATGGCCTGCTGATCGAACCAACCGGTAGAAGCCACAGAGTGACCATTGAGCTGGGTACTGGTCAGCTGCGCCGAGGCGCCGCGGATAGAAACCTGTTGCCCCTGACCGAACTGGCGGTTAACGGCGACCCCTGGAATACGTCCCAGAGACTCACCCACATCACTGTCGGGGAATTTACCAATATCTTCTGAAGTTACCGCATCGACTACGGCATCAGAAAAACGCTTGGTATTCACCGAAGCCTTCATCGAGGCACGCATGCCGCGGACTTCAATTTTTTCAATATTGGCAGTTTCGTTGCTGTTGTTATCTGCTGCCTCGGCAGCCAGCGCGCCAACAGATACCGCTCCCCCAAGAAGGATAGCGATATTTGCAGCGAGGGCAGTTTTCTTAAAGGTAGATGTTTTCATCTCGTTTCCCTTCCATCACTTTATTATCTTTTTTGTTGCCATAACCATTCCCTCCAAGGGAATGACAACGCTGTCATGTCCAGGAACAAACATTACACAATAATTAACAGCCTTGCCACAACAAAATAACCACAAAGCAAACAAAAACTGTCATATTGCTGTGTTAATGGGGTAAAACAGATTTTTAAGCTGGTCAAAAACTGTTCAGGCAGCGTTTTATACAACCAAGCATGTCAACTGTAGCGGGAAACAAATTAAGTCCCAGACTAAATCATGGCTAAATTCTGCGTTGCCAAACTGATTAAAAGTCAGCAGTATAAGATGCTCGACAGCGGCCATGCCGCTTCCGGCCCCTGCTGGCTGTGAGTATTCGCCTGATATCTCGGACTAAGTTGAATGAAAGTAACCATCAATGACGTGGCTAAATATGCCGGCGTTTCCATCAAGACAGTATCCCGGGTCACCAATAATGAGCCTTCGGTTAAACAGGCCACTATCGACAAGGTCAATGCTGCAATCAAAGCGTTGAATTACCAGCCCAATTTAGCTGCCCGCAACCTGGCTGCCACCAGTTCCTATGTCATAGGCTTCGTCTATGACAACCCCAACGCCTACTACATCATTGATATGCAGAACGGTATTCTCTCCGCCTGTCGGGACAAGGGCTATGAGCTGCTGATCCATCCCTGTGATGCCAAGGCCGATGGTATTTGTGAACAGCTGACCACTATGGTGAAACATGCCCGCCTGGCCGGACTGGTACTGACGCCGCCGCTGTCGGAAGATCCCAAGGTACTTTCCGCCCTGGATGCCATAGGCGCCAACTATGTTCGCATCATGGCCGGTGACAGAGTGCTGGCCGATACCGGGCTGGCGGTACTGGTTAACGACAGATCCGGCGCCGTGGCCATTACCCAACATCTTATCGATCTCGGGCATAGGCAAATCGCCTTTCTCAGCGGCGACTATCAGCACCAATCAACCAAAGAGCGTCTCGAAGGTTATCGTCAGGCCTTGAGAGATAACGGCCTGGACGAGTCTCCCGAGCTGATTGTCGAGGGTGAATACTCGTTTGAATCCGGAGTTGAGGGTGCCAAAAAGCTGCTCAAAAAGGCTAACCGGCCCAGCGCCATAGTAGCCTGTAACGACGAAATCGCCGCCGGTGCCCTGTTTGCCGCCAGGCTGGAAGGGGTGGATATTCCCACCGAGCTCTCGATTGTCGGCTTTGAGGACAGCCCCTTCTCACGCCAAACCTGGCCCAAGTTGACCACAGTGCATCAGCCCAACGGCAAGATTGCCCAGATAGCTACCGAACTGTTGATTGCCAATCGCCGTGAACAGAGCGTTTGCAGTGAAATCTTTACCCCAGAGCCGGTTATCAGAGACTCGAGCGCCAGGGTGCAAGCAAGCTGAAATTCCAGCCACTAAAAAGGCGCTCTACAGAGCGCCTTTAGGATAAGATTCAAAATCACTTTATCAGTGCAGCTTGAGTTTGGGCCTGTGCCACTTCAGCAGCCGCTGCGCCAGACGATACACCAACGCCGAAAACCAACCGTACAAACTCGCTAAATGGCGTTGATACAGGGACATGTACATCATCCGCGCCACATAACCCTCAATAAACAGGGAGCCGGATCTCAGGTTACCCATCAGATTGCCCACCGCCGAGAAACGGCTCAGTGACACCAATGAACCATAGTCGCGGTAGACAAAAGGATTTTCGGCCTTGCCCTTCAAGCGGTTGAGAATATTTTTATACAGGGTTTCCGCCATCTGCGATGCGGCTTGGGCCCGAGGAGGCACAGGCTTGCCGTTGTCCTGCACCAAAAAGGCGCAGTCGCCCAAGGCGTAGATATCCTTGTGGCCCTTGACCCGCATACAGGCATCGACCTCGATGAGATTACGGTTATTGACCGGCAACTTATCAAACTGTTGCAGTACATCCGGCCCCTTGACGCCGGCCGCCCACACCTTGAGTCCGGCAGGGATCAGCACATCTTCCTGGGTCACAAACCCCTGCTTGGTCACCTCTTTGACCTGCACCCCAATATGCAAGCGAACCCCGATATGATCCAGCACAGACTGGGCTCTGGAACTCACCTTGTCCGGCAATGCCGGCAATATCTTGGGCGCCGCCTCAATCAGGTGAATTTCCAGATGATGCTTGTCGACATTGAGGTAACCGTATTCTTTGACCGAGTCCAGCACATGATGCAACTCAGCGGCCAGCTCAACTCCGGTCGCGCCGGCGCCCACTATGCCGATACTGAGCTTTTCACTGGTTTCATCCAGCAGCAACAGGTTGTCCAGCAACTTGTGATGAAATTGATTGGCGCTGTCGAGGCTGTCGAGGAAGATACAGTGTTCTTTGGCGCCCGGGGTGTTGAAACTGTTGGCCACCCCGCCGATGGCGATCACCAAATAATCATAGGGTAAATCACGCTCGGCGATAATCTGCTCGCCGTCATCATTACTGACACCCGCCAGAGTGATAGTCTTGGCCTCAGGATCGCATTGCAGCATTTCACCGCGCAGAAAGCGATAGCCATTTTTCAGGCCATGGTCGCGATACAGCAAGCCTTCTACTGATTGATCTATCACCCCAACGGCCACTTCGTGCAGTTTGGGCTTCCAGATATGTACCGGACTCTTATCTATCAGGGTTATTTCAGCCTCTTCCTTCAGGCCCAATTTGCGTCCCAGCTTGGATGCCAGCGCCAATCCTCCGGCGCCGCCGCCCACAATTAAAATCCGCTTACTGGTCACAAATTCCCCCAAGAGTATGAACTAATGCAAGATAGTCTTTTATAACATGATCCCGCTCAAAAATAACCTGAGTTCTAAATTAATATTTCTTTATATATCACTGATGCAGGTAAATATTTGCCATCATTTCCTGTCCCTCAAGGTTGGTGTAATGCCACCTTGGTGCGCTTTAAGCTGTAGAACATCCACAGGCACAATAGGCTGCTGCAGGACGCCAAGGAGATCCACACGCCCGGCACCCCAAAGGCCCAGGCAAATACCCAGAGGAACAGGCCTATCAGCAGCAACTTGCTGCCCGTGAGTATCGAGGCCTCGGCCGGACGATTGATGGCCTGGAAGAAACTGGCGCCCACCAAAATCAAACCTTCCATCGGCAAGCCCCAGAAATAAAGATACATGCCTTCAATGGCAACCGGGGCCAGGGTCGGGTTGTCACCGGCAAACAGATACACCATCCATTCCGGGCGGCTGTAGATAAGCACCAATCCCAGCAAGGCGCAGATTAAGGTAACGGAAAATGCCATTTTGGCAGTCTGCTTGACCCTGTCATATTGACCGGCACCGGCATTGAAGCTGAGAATGGGTTGTGTGCCGAGGGCTATGCCTTCAAACACAAAATAGAACAGGGCCTCGGTATAACTCACCACGCCATAGGCGGCCACATGCAGCGAAGTGCCGGTCCAGAGCAGCGCCATGTTATGCATGGTCAAGACAATCGACAGGTAGAGATTCATCAGGAAACTGGGCATCCCCAACTTAACGATTTCCCAAACCAGCTCCAGGCTCAATTTCATCTGCTGCCAGTCGATATTAAGCCGGGTGCGCTTGCCAAAGAAATGTTGCAGACACAGGCCGCCGGTGACCGCCTGGGACAACATGGTAGCAATGGCGGCACCGGTCAATCCGAAGGGAAAGACCACAATAAACAGCCAATCCAGCAGAGTGTTGAGCACACCTCCAAATACCAGGATCCAGGTGACGAAACTGGGGCGACCGTCATTACGCAAAAGCGCCGAGAAGGCCATGGAGATAATGGGGAAAATACCTAAGGCAAAGTACCAGAACAGGTATTGGTAGGCACCTTCATAGACCTCACCTTCGGCTTTCAGCCAGCGTAGAATATCGTCGGTCAACATGGTTCCGGCAAGCGACACCACCAGCGCACTCAACAGGCAAAGACTAAAGGTGTTGCCGAGAATTTTTCTGGCCCTGGCGACATCACCGCGGCCAAGATTGATGGAGATAAGCGCGGCGCCCCCCATACCCAAAAGCGCACCGATCGCATAAAGAATGGCGCCCACAGGGTAAGCCAGCATAATACCCGCAAGACCTGTTTCTCCCAGGTAATGGCCGATAAACATCCCATCTACTGTGACGTAAATTCCGGTCACCAACATGGACATCACTGTGGGGACTGTGTAACGCCAAAAGAGTTTACTGACCGGCTGCTGCAGTAAGGCGAGATCCTGCTCAGTCTGGGAGACGCTGTTTTGGGTCATGACGCTTTCTCAACATCGAAGGTGTTAAACCATAAGTTCGATATCAGAGGCCATATTAAGAGGCACCTACTCGGCCTCTTTTCAAATTAGCGCTCCGAAATCAATCACCTTAGAAAAGTGAATGGCGGATTGTACCCGAGTTATCCGCCAGGATGCCACTACCTTAAATAGGCCATCATTCGGCGACTTTGATGGCAAGCAGTTGCTGCTCCAAAGACTCAGGCTGCAAGGGGGCGCGACTGATGATTTCCAGTCTGGAATCCATGGCATCATCGAGCTCTTCAACACTCAATTCACCGTCGAGCATATTGAGTGCCGCTATGCCGTCTTTGGTGATCATCACAGCTTTTAGCCGCACCACATCGAGTGCCTTGGCCCAGCGATAGAGGCGCTCGAGATCGAACAGCCAATCCGAAGCAAAGATCCAGCCATAGCTGTAACAGCCCTCGCCTTTATTACTCTTGAACACTATGCCGCGAGCGTCCCACTCGGGTGCTTCGGGGCTTTGTGAGTCGGCATCAAGTGGCTTGATGGCAAACACACCGGCATTTTGCCGCAGCAGCCCGGCGCCTATGGGTGTGGCTTTAACGTTCAAATTGGCCTTTGCCGGCTTAGCCAGCGCTCGCAACAATTCATCGCTGAGCTTTTGCTCTTTGGACCAGTAAAACAGCTCCCCTTCCAGTTGCTGAGCGGCAATAAAGGCGGCTATCTGTTCACTTAGCTGATCACTCCCCGGATCACTTTGCGGCCTATCCCCAGGCAGAGCCATTGGCGCTTGGTGTTGCCAGAGGTCGTGCTTGCCGGCCAGCAGGATATCGGCTATCTGCAGCTGGGAGAGAAAGTTCTCATGTTCGGTATAACGCCTGTCACTGAATTTGCGCGGGTCAAACAGACAGATACTGGCCTTGAGGCTGAGCACTTCGGCAAACTGTTTCGAGCTTAGGGTTTTCAAAATCTCTTTGGGATGTCCAAGGCCGGTGGGCTCTATCAGCAATCTGTCGGGTTTGGCCCGGGCCAGCAGCTGGGTCACCGCCACTTGAGTCGGCACCCCGGCGGCGCAGCACAAACAGCCACCGGGTACTTCTCGTATCACAACGCCTGAGTCACTCTGCCCCATCAAGCCGGCATCTATTCCTATTTCACCGAACTCATTGACCAATACCGCCCAGGTCTCACCAGCGGGCTTATTGGCCAGCAGCGCTTTGATAAAGGTAGTTTTGCCTGAGCCGAGAAAGCCGGTTATCAGATTGGTGGCGACGGGTTTAAGGATCATCTGTGACTCCATTCCTTACAGCATTGAGGCAACAGAGTGTAACCCAAGCAGGGAAAGAGTTAGCTGGAAATTGTAAACAGATGCAAAATGGGCGCCAATAGCGCCCATTTCTGTAAACCTGACTTAAGGCTTAAGTTCGTGATCCACTATCGGTGTCAGCCCTTTGGCACGGTTCTCAATGGCATCGTCCAGCTCAAAACCACTGGCGCGCCAACCCTTGGCCTCGGCCGCCGAGAAACTCTGCAAGTGCCACTCTTTGGCATCTTGGAGTTTAAAGCCTGCATCCTGCCAGGCGCCGGCATCTTTGGCATCGAAACCGGCAACATGCCACTGCTGGGCGCTTCGGGAGTCAAAGCCGGCCTCTTTCCAGGAGGCTATCTCGGTTGAACTCATACCGGACCAATCTTTGGGGGTAGAACTGCAAGCCACAAGCATACTCAACCACAGCAAGATCACTAATTTTCGCAACATACTCATCTCCTGATACCTTTACTATTCCTTAAGCTAAGGGGGCTGCGCTGCCGACGGCTTATTAAGGCAACGCATTGAGTATAGCAGGCTTTTTTAATCTATCTGCGCCTTGGCCCTTTCGGAGCCTGGCCCTTGCGACCGGGTTTATGCCCCCTGTGAGTCTTGGCATGTCGGGGCTTCTCTATTGACTGCGAGTAGCGCTCCGGCAGCGGCGCGCCCCTCTCGTAACCCGGCAGTACTTCTCTTGGCAGCTTGTAACCGAGCAAGGCTTCTATTTCAGCCAGTTTTTGCTCTTCGGCCGGGCTCACCAAAGAGATGGCTTCGCCGCTGCGCCCGGCTCTGCCGGTGCGGCCGATGCGATGAATATAGTCATCAGCCTGGGATGGCAGCTCGAGATTGATAACCCTTGGCAAGGCCGGAATATCCAGGCCTCGGGCCGCGACATCGGTTGCTACCAATACCCGAATCTCACCATCGATGAACTGCGCCAGAGCACGGCTGCGGGCGCCCTGAGTCTTGTCACCGTGAAAGCAGGCGCTCTTGATACCGTCGAGTTTCAGCTCTTGCTGCAACTGCTCGGCGCTCTCCTTGGTACTGACAAAAGCCAACACCTGTTGCCAGTTGTTGCGGCCAATAAGCTCGGCAAGCAACTCGGCTTTACGGCGATAGTCTACCGGATACACCTTTTGCAGGATCTGCGCCTGAGTTCGGCGCTCTTTATCCACTTCAAACCATTCTGGCTTATCAAGCAACTTATGCCCGAGGCGCTTGACCTCCTCGGGGAAGGTCGCCGAAAACAACATGGTCTGATGCCCGGCTGGCAGATAGCGCCCCAGACGCTCAATATCCGGTAAGAACCCCAGGTCCAACATGCGGTCCGCCTCATCCAACACCAGGGTCTTAACCTTATCCAGCCTGAGATGATCTTGGCTAAGGTGGTCGAACAGCCGCCCCGGCGTCGCCACCAGCACTTCAATACCGGCCGCTATCGCCTTACGTTGAGGGTTGAAGTTGGCGCCGCCGAAAATGGCCAGAATGCGAAATGGCGTATGGACGGCATATTTATCCAACTGAGTTGCCACCTGCTGTGCCAGCTCGCGGGTTGGTGTCAGGATAAGCACTCTAGGCGCGGCGCCATACTCAGGCTCAGCGAGCCCCAGTTGCTGCCACTCATCAATCAAGGAGGCCAACAGCGGCAAACCAAAGGCCGCGGTTTTGCCTGTACCTGTCTGGGCCGAAGCCATAATATCCCGCCCGGCCAATGCCGCCGGCAACACCTGCTGCTGCACCGCCGTCAGCTCACGATAGCCGCACTGGGCAACGGCTTCGAGCAGCGCTCCCGGCAGCTGGGTTTCAGAAAACTGCATCTTCAACACCTGAAACATAAAAAGGCCGGCGAGTATAGCGCAAACACAAGTTATCAGCTGACTTTTCCACTGCCGATGACCTGATGCTTACCAAGATATTTTTGTTCAAAGCCTTCGATATCCAATGCCTGGGAATACAGATACCCCTGAGCATAGTCACAACCTATACGAGTCAAGATCTCGGCCTGACCGGCAGTCTCAACTCCTTCGGCTATTACCTTCATCCCCAGTTTGTGCGCCATCACTATGATGGCTTCACAGAGAGTCAAATCGCTCTCATCTGTTTCCAAATTACGTGTAAACGATTGATCTATCTTGAGATAGTCGATATCAAACCGCTTCAGATACGCCAAGGAAGAATAGCCGGTACCAAAGTCATCCAACGACACCTGAATGCCGGCATCCCGGTAGGCCAACAACTTATCACTGACCCCCATTTTGGCATCCAGCAACAACCCTTCAGTTATCTCTATACAGATCCCGGAGCCGGACACCTCAAGACTTGCCAACAGCTCCAGCCACTCGGCAAAACGGTTACCCTCGTCGCGAAACTGGATTGGCGACTTATTGATACTAATCTGCACCTCGCGGCCATAGGCCTTGCGCCAGGCGGCACTCTGACGCGCCGCCTGTTCAAACACCCAGTTGCCGATATCGAAAATCAACCCAGTGTCTTCTGCAATAGGGATAAACTCTGCCGGCGAGACACTGCCGCGCTCACTGTGATTCCAGCGCAGCAAGGCTTCGGCCTTGAACACCCGACCGCTGCCCAGCTCGACTATAGGTTGGAACCTGAGTTCGAATTCATTTCGTTCAAGAGCCTGACGTAAATCCTGAATAAGCCGCATCCTGTATCTGGCGTATTCCTGCATTGAGGCGGTAAAATAGTTGAAGCGGTTACGGCCTTGATCTTTGGCGGCGTACATAGCCTGATCCGCATGTTTAAGTAACAATTCAGCCGTTTGTCCATCATCTGGGAAAAGGGTAATACCTATGCTGGCACTGATAAAGGCGGTCTCATCGCCCAACTTGAAGGGCTCGGCCAGACTACTGAGGATATGATTGGCAACCCGCTCAACCCCGTTATGATCCTGCACATCCGAGAGCAATAGAGTGAACTCATCGCCACCAAGCCTGGCCACCACATCGGATTCACGGACACAGGTCTGCAGTCGCTCTGAGGTTTCCACCAGCAATAGGTCGCCCATATCATGGCCCAGGGTATCGTTAACTTCCTTGAAAAAATCCAGATCCAGAAACAGCAGCGCAAATTTTTGTTGATGACGAACAGCCTTGCGAATTTCATTGCCCAGGTGCTCGGTGAACATACGTCGGTTTGGCAAGCCCGTGAGGGCATCATAGTTGGCCTGACGCCAGATGAGACGCTCGTTCTGCTTTTTGTCGGTAATGTCGGAAAACAGCGCCACTCTTCTCAGCGGCGTATCATCCGTGCTATGAATAGTGTTGATGCTGAGCCAGATCATTATCTTGCGGCCATCGTAACAACGAAGCCACATTTCGCCCTGCCAACGCCCCTTATGCCCGAGCGCCTGACTTAGTTCACGATAGAACACTTCTCCATGATCGTCACATTTGAGCATGTCTATGTTGCTGCCAAGAATATCCTCCGCTTGATATCCCGTGATGGCACTGAATGCCGAGTTAACCGTCATAATAGTGCCGACTTCATCCAGCACACTCATCGCCTCACTGGAGTTTTCATAGACGGACGCCGCCAGTTTAAGGGAAGCTTCCTGCTGTTTTTGCTCGGTAATATCCACATGTACACCGCAAACCCTAAGCGGCCGTCCTTTTTCATCACGGCTAACCACCTTGCCGGTGTCCTGTACCCAACGCAACTCTCCATCCGGGCGGATCAGCCGGTATTGCACCTGGTGCTGCTTTGTTTTTCCGGCCAGATGATCATCCAAAGAACGCAGCACCCAGTCTCTGTCTTTGGGATGAATACCATCTAGCCACAGACGTTTGTTATCGTTGAGGTTATCAAGCGAGCAACCAAGGATCTCGGCGCTGCGTTTGTTACGCACTACTGTATCCTTGATGGGATCCCAATCCCAGAAGCCGAGTTGACCGCTTTGCAACACCAGTTCCAACTGTTCGCGACTGGCGGCACTCGCCTGCTCAGCCAACTTGGCCGAGGTGATATCGATATAGCCGGCTATCACCAGCTGCACCTGTTGATGATGGCGCTGACAGGCCACAGTCATATGGGTATAAACATAATGACCAGCCTTGGAGATAAAACGTTTCTCCATCTCATATTCGTCGATTTCACCGTCCAGCATCCGCCTGAATTGCGCCATATCAGCGGGCAAATCATCGGGATGGGTCATTTCAGACCAGGTCAATTGCGTCAGTTCCTGCTCTGTATAACCCAACATTTTGCTCATATGGGGGTTTATCTTGAGCCAATGTTGATCCGGCGCAGTAATCGAAATCCCTATATTGCCGATATTGAACTGGGAGCGAAACAAAAAGTCGTCCTGCAGCCGAATGCGATTGTCGCGCTCAAACTCCAGTCGCCGCGACAGCAAGCGCCCAAGCAACACATTGGTGAGTGGGAACAAAGTCAGTACAGGTAAACTGATACTGGCAAGCACCCCTTTGGCGGTTTCCCAGGGCAGCAGCAACATCCAGGCCAGCATCACCAGATGCACCAGCAGGGAAAAGCCGGCCAGCTCCGGGTAGCCGATATCGGCGAGGGACTGTTTGCGTCGCCTGCGCCAAAGTAGACCAAGCAAACCACTAGAGAGAATCACTCCCACGCCAATCCAAACACCTTCGCCGCCCCCCTGATAAATACGAAAAGCGGCTGCAATACTGCACGCTATCAGGGTTGGCAAACCGCCGAAAAACAGGCCTGAAATACTTAAAAGTACAGAGCGACTATCGAAGAAAATCCCCGGCTCATAGCTCCAGGGAGTGAGCATCAAAGCAATACAGATACCACCGATAATGACGCCTATTAACAAGCGCCACAGCAGGAAGTAGTCCCGTTGTTGTTGTCTGGGAATAGCATCATAAATAAATACCAATGCCAGCAGAAAAGCGGCATTTTGTGCCAAAGGAAGGAAAATGCTCTGTTCCATCTATTCCCAAGCCTGTGAATAACAAAGAAGAAATCTACAGGTCTAGTGTAGCAGAGCACCTTTGGAAACCTGACTAATTTATGCGCTTACCTCGGCGCAGCATTCATTGCTGCCGAAAATTCAGGCGTTATATAACAACTTCAAATAAAGTTGGGCACTGTCTTGCCATAAGAAGCGACTGGCGGAGGCCCTTTTTCTAAGGGCGTTCCAGTTGGCAGTGGGATAGAGCTCCAAGGCCCGGGACAGGGCGTCAAGCAGCGCCTTGGCCTGTTCATCCAGCCCAATCCCTGCGAATACCAAGCCATTGTCACCGTCACTGATGGTATCGGCCAGCCCACCTGTGGCATGCACCAAACAGGGTTGGCCTGCTCTCAAAGCCAGCATCTGGCTGATACCACAAGGCTCAAAAGAACTGGGCATCACAAACAGATCGCCACATTGATAGAGGGCATCGGCCAGCTCCTGATGATAACCATTGATAAAGCGAAAATTGCTGTTACTCGCGGCGATGCGACCAAAGAGTGCCGCTATCTGCTCATCGCCGCTGCCGAGCAGCCAAAAACAGGCGCTGTCGCTGAACTGCGCCAGCCTTAGCAGCAGCTCTTCCAGCACTGTCTTGCCCTGCCAGGGATGACACAGCAAGAGTAACTTCTGTTCAGTGAGCCTGCCAACCGAGGTCAGCAGCATTCCCGGTGACTCAGATATCTGCCCCAAGCGGATTTGAGCAATCATATCTGCCGGCGTCACTGCTTCGCTGCGCCCGAGTTTACTCAATAATGCCTCTGTGGCTATCTTGGGCAGTTGCAACTTGAGTTGCCGCCGCTTGCCGGCAGCGAGCGGTAGTCCTTTTTGATAGTCACAGCCGTTGAGAATGCCGAACACCTGGCCAAGCTTGGCTTTGGCCTGCAGCTCAGCCTCCAACCCCTCACCGCCAAAGAAGCCCTGTTCAGGTTGTGACGGGCGCAGCACTTCCTTGGCGTAAGTCGCCGAGACCAGATGGATGATATCGCTGAACTGAATCGCCGCCCGCAGCGGATTGATACATCCGGGGTAGCGGGTATCCAGCGCCAGCTGCAGCTTGGGATTTGCCCCTTCGGCCAACAGCCAGGGATACCAGGCCGCCAGGGAAGATGCCTCGCCGGCAAGCGGCCGCACACCCTGCATCGCCAGGTTGTGAATACTGAGGATGCAGGGCACTTTTGATAGGCCGCAGTAGGCGGGATCCAGTGCTCTTAACATGGCAAAGCCGCCGCAGTGCCAGTCGTGCAGGTGAAACCTGTCCGGCAGCGGCAATAATCCCTGTTTCAACGCCGCCGCCACTGCGGCGCCGAAAAGGGCGAACTTGCCTGCATCTGTGGCAAAGGGGCGCTCAGGGCCATCCAGGCTATAGACTTCACGCTTAACGCCGCAAAAACCTTCATGAGCCAGAAGATAGATCCACAATCCCTGGGAACCTGGCTGAACCGCCGGATTGGCGATCCGATACAGCCGCGCCCAGGTGTTGCCTGCGCCGAAAGCAAATTCAAACTCGCACAGAAAATCGGCCCCCTGCTCCTTGGCCAAAAAACCATAGTCCGGCATTATGATATGCCCCGCCACGCCTTGGCTTTGCAGCGCCAAAGGCAACTCGGCCAGCACATCGGCCATACCACCGACTTTGGCACCGGCCAAGGCGGCATTTTCCGCCGCCAACATCAACACCTGCAGTTTTGCTTTCGCCACCATTATTCGTACCCCACAGGCAGTCCCAACATGTCGCGGGTCACCAGCACCACACCGTTTTCCGAGACCCGAAAACCCTTGGCCCTGTCGTGGTCATGGTTGAAGCCTATCTCCATCCCCTCGGGGATAATGCAGCCCCGGTCGATAATAGCCTTGCGAATCCGGCAATGACGCAACACCACCACATCGGGCAGGATCACCGAGTCTTCCACCTCTGAGTATGAACAAACCCTGACCTCATTGAAGAGAACGCAGTGGCGCACAGTGGCACCAGAGATAATGCAGCCACTGGAAACCACAGAGTCCAGCGCCATGCCGCGCCTGTCATCATCGTCAAACACAAACTTGGCCGGCGGCAGTTGCTCCTGATAGGTCCAGATGGGCCATTTGGCGTCATAGAGATTGAGCGCAGGAGTCGGCGACAACAGTTCCATATTGGCTTGCCAGAAAGAATCCAGAGTTCCCACATCGCGCCAGTAGGCCTGTTCGTTGGGAAAAGCGCTGCGAAACGGATAGGCATAGACCCGGTGCTTTTCTATGATGGCCGGGATAATGTCCTTGCCGAAATCCCGGTTGGAATCGGCGTTCTGGGCATCTTTTTTCAGCTGTTCAAACAGAAACTCAGTATTGAACACATAGTTGCCCATAGATGCCAGGCAGGATTCGGGGTTATCCGGCAAGGGCCTGGGTTGGGCCGGTTTCTCTTCAAACCCCAGAATACGGTTGCTGCTGTCCACCTCCATCACCCCGAAGGCGTTGGCCGCTTCGGCCACCGGCACCTCCATACAGGAAACCGTCATATCGGCGCCGGACTCGGCATGAGCGGCCAGCAGACCGGCGTAATCCATGCGGTAGATATGATCGCCCGAAAGCACCATCACATAGCGCGGCAGCTCGTGACGTATGATGTCTATGTTCTGAAACACAGCATCGGCCGTGCCCTGATACCAGTTGTCCGAATAACGTTGGGACGCCGGCAATATCTCCACCGACTCCCCCAACTCCTTTTTGAAATGCCCCCAGCCGCGGGTCACGTGGCGGATAAGCGAATGGGACTTGTACTGGGTCACCACCCCTACCCGGCGGATCCCCGAGTTGATGCAGTTGGACAGCGGAAAGTCGATGATCCTGAACTTACCGCCGAAATAGAGCGCAGGCTTGGCCCGCCAATCGGTCAGCTCATGGAGGCGGGAACCCCGGCCTCCGGCCAGGATCAGGGCATAGGTTTCACGGGTAAGGTTACTGATATAACGCGGACTCGGATTCGGCATAAAAGCGTGCTCCCAATTAACAGAAAAAGGCGCTCACTGCGCGCCCCAGATATGGTCGCGATAACCGGCTATGGTGACATCGCTGGAGAAGCGGCCACTGACCGCGGTGTTGCGAATACTCATGGCGGTCCAGCGCTGAGGGTCCTGATAAGCCTTGGCGGCTTGCAGCTGGGCCAGACGGTAGGTTTCAAAATCGGCCGCCAGCATCCAGGGATCCTTTGGCGATTCAATGGCGGCTATGATGGGGTCGAAGATCCCCGGTTCCTGCAGATTAAAGTGACCACTTTTGAGCAGCGCCATTACGCCGCCGAGCGCCGCCGAGGACGCTATATATTGCGCCGGACAGTAGTGCGCCTTGAGCTCCTCCACCGCCAGGGCATTGAGGCCAAACAGAAAGAAGTTGTCTTCACCTACCTCTTCGAGCATCTCGATATTGGCGCCATCCAGAGTGCCTATGGTCAGGGCGCCATTCATCATGAACTTCATATTGCCTGTGCCCGAGGCTTCCTTGCCGGCGGTGGATATCTGCTCTGACAAATCCGTACCCGGGCAGATCACCTCCATGGCGCTGACGTTATAGTCGGGCAAAAAGGCAAACCTGAGCCAGGGACTGACTCTGGGATCCTCATTGACCATATGAGCCACGTTGTTGGCCAGTTTGATCACCAGTTTCGCCATGGCATAACCGGGCGCCGCCTTGCCGCCAATCAAGACGCAGCGTGGCTGCATCCCCTGGGTATCGCCACTGACAATCCGCTGATAGAGATGGATCACATGCATGATATTCAGCAGTTGCCGCTTATATTCGTGGATCCTCTTAACCTGCACATCAAACATCATGGAGGGGTCGAAGTTCACCTGGCAGCGCTGCGCCACCAGCTCGGCCAGCGCCTGTTTATTGGCCTGCTTCACCTCGCGCCAGGCGGCAATAAATGGCTTGTCCGAGGTAAAGGCGTTGAGGGCAGTCAGGCATCTTAGGTCGCTCAGCCAATCCTGCCCCAGGCGGCTGCTGATGAGCGCGGCCAAACGGGGATTACAGTAAGCCAGCCAGCGCCTGGGCGTCACGCCATTGGTACGGTTGTTGAACTTATGCGGCCAGAGCTCGTAAAAGTCCCGAAACAGCCCTGTGGTCAACAGCCTTGAGTGCAGCGCCGCCACACCATTGACCGAAAAGCTGGCCACTATTGCCAGATAGGCCATACGGATATGGGGCTCATCCCCCTCTTCTATGATGGACATCTGCCGCAGACGTGACACGTCGCCGGGCCAGTGATGTGCCACCAACTCCAGGTATCTGGCGTTGATTTCATAGATGATCTCCAGAATACGCGGCAGCATCTGGGCGAACATACGCACCGGCCAGCGCTCCAGCGCCTCCGGCAACAAGGTATGGTTGGTGTAGGCCATGCAGTGGCTGACTATGTCCCAGGCGGCTTGCCACTCCAGCTGATATTCGTCGATAAGCAGGCGCATCAACTCGGGCACCGCAATCGCCGGATGGGTATCATTGAGCTGCAGCACATGAAACTTGGCAAACTCACTGAAGTCCCGGCCTTTGTTGGCAACCCAGGTCGTCAACAGATCCTGCAAACTGGCAGAGGACAGGAAATACTGCTGCCGCAGCCGCAACTCTTTACCGTTTTCACTGCTGTCATTGGGGTACAGCACCATGGTGATCTGCTCGGCCAGATTCTTGGCCGCCACGGCTTCGGTGTAATCCCCCTGGTTGAACTCGGCAAGGTCAAACTCATCCGTGGCCTCGGCCTTCCAAAGCCTCAGAGTGTTGACCCGGCCGTTGCGATAACCCGGCACCGGCATATCATAGGCAACCGCCAGTACATCCTGGGTATCCACCCAGGCTCTGTGCCGACGGCCATCGCGGTCAACATGACTCTGCACATGACCAAAGAAAGGCACTGTCACATTGTGCTGTGAGGCCCGCACTTCCCAGGGGTTGCCATCCCTGAGCCAGCGGTCCGGCTGCTCCTGCTGGTAACCATCAACTATCTGCTGGGCAAACATGCCGTACTCATAACGAATGCCATAGCCAGTGACCGCCAGCCCGAGACTGGCGCAGCTGTCCATAAAGCAAGCCGCCAGCCGCCCGAGACCGCCGTTTCCCAGACCGGCGTCATGCTCTTGCTGTTGCAGGGTTTCAAGCGCTACCGCATAGCCTTGCAGCATCTCCCGGCACTCGTCGGTCAGCTCCAGATTGAGCAAGGCGTTGCCCAGGCTTCGGCCCATCAAAAACTCCAGCGACAGATAGGCCACCTGTTTGCGCTGGTACAAAGCATCCTGGCTGCGACTGGCGCACCAATCGTCCAACAGCTGCTCTTTGACGCTCAGGGCCAACGCCTGATAGAGCTCCTGAGGCCTGCGCTCATTGCGGTTAAGATCGTATCTCAGCTGTCTGGCAAAGGCCGCCGGCAGTGAATCACAGGGCTCGCAGTCATGGTGCGCCAGATGGCCTGGGGCTTGTTGAGTCGCGGGCGCGATTGGCGATGCGGCTTTTGATGCTGTTGTCGATTGGCTCTTACTGCGGCTCTTGACTCTATTCCTTGAAGTGTCAGTCATGGCTGGCTCCTTTGGCTGAGGACGACAGATAACGGCCACCTGCGGCCAGCAGCTGAAAACTGAAGGCGGCAACGGCGAAAGATGAAGCTGTGGGATAGCAGGATTGCTGTTCATCCCGTCCGGCTTCGCTGGAAAGCAGCAATTGCCACTGCTCACCGGCTCCGGGCGGCGGAGATGGCAGACAAAAATGGCTGTTGCTGTCACCGGCATGCAGCAGGATCAGCAGGGCTTCGGTCTGAAGTTTGTTTTCTCCTTGAGGGCTCATATTGGGCTGATGGCTCTTGCTCAGCTGAAGGCTCTTGCTCAGCTGATGGCTCTTGCTCAGCTGATGGCTCTTATTGCGCCGACGGCTCTCTGCCCGCTGAAGGCTCTTATTGAGCTGACGGCTCTGCATCAACTGTAAGCTGCGGCACTGGACTTCGCCCCAATGGCCGGGTGTCATGGCCTCGCCGGAGGCAGCAAACCAAGCCAGGGCTCTGGGAGCCTGGAGGGCATCGGTGTGAATATAGTCATCGCTGTCATAAAAACCGCAATCCCGGCGGATATGGATAAGCTTGCGAACAAAGGCGCCTAGCTCAGTATCTTCCCTGTGCCAATCGAGCCAACCCAATGGGTTGTCCTGACAATAGGCGTTGTTGTTGCCGCTCTGGGAGTTGCCGAACTCATCGCCGGCCAGCAACATGGGCGTGCCCTGGGAGAGCAGTAAACTCGCCAACAGATTACGGCTTTGGCGCGCCCTCAAGGCCAATATGGCGGCATCTTTGCTCTCGCCTTCCACGCCATGGTTGGCACTGAAGTTTTCGTGGTGTCCATCGCGGTTGTTTTCACCGTTGGCCTGATTGTGCCGCTCGCGATAACTCACCAAATCTCTCAGGGTGAATCCATCATGGCTGCAGATAAAGTTGATTGAACTTTGTGGGCCGCGCCCCGAGTGTTCAAACAGATCGCCTGAGCCGGAAAGGCGCCTGGCAAGCTCGGGCAAGAGCCCAGCATCACCGCGCCAGAAGCGCCGCAGGGTATCGCGATATCTGTCGTTCCATTCGGCAAAGCGATTGGGGAACTGCCCCAACTGATAACCGCCCGGGCCTATGTCCCAGGGCTCGGCTATCAGCACACATTGCTGCAGTTCAGGGTCCTGCAGCAAGGCATCGAATAATCCGGCGCGATTGCTGAACCCCTGCATCTCACGGCCAAGGCTGGTGGCCAGATCGAAACGAAAGCCATCCACCCCCATGATATCGACCCAGTAACGCAGCGAGTCCATCAGCAGCTGTACCACTCTTGGATGACTGATATCCAGGCAGTTGCCACAGCCAGAGTCATTGATATAAAAACGCTTATCTGCTGCATGCAAACGGTAGTAGCTGAGATTGTCCAAGCCGCGAAAACTGACGGTCGGCCCCTGACGATTACCCTCTGCGCTGTGGTTGAAGACCACATCCAGCAGGAGTTTGATACCGGCATCATGCAGGGCAGAAACCATCTGCTTGAATTCGCCAATGGCATCGTCAGAGGCCGAATATGCCCCATGGGGAGCGAAGAAACCTATGCTGTTATAACCCCAGTAGTTACTGCGACCACTCTCCAGCAGAAAAGGCTCTGACAGAAAGGCGTGCGCCGGCAGCAGTTCGACACAGGTGATCCCAAGCGACTTGAGATAAGCTATCGCCACCGGGTGCGCCAAACCGGCAAAGGTGCCGCGAAGCTCTGGCGGGATCCCGGCCATGGCGGCGGTGAAGCCCTTGAGGTGCATTTCGTAGATCACTTCATTACGCCATTGGCCGCCCGGCAAGCGCTTACCGGTAAAGCGGGTATCGGCTACCACTTGGCATTTGGGCATGGCCCAGGCGTTGTCACAGGGATCGGCCCATAAATCATCACCTATTCCGCCGCTGCCGGACTCCCGCTCCGGGGCCCCTGGTACAGCGAGCGCCGGTACAGGAAACTCTGGTACCGGGAGCGCTGGCACTGGGGATTCAGCCCCCCCCGGATGGCACACAGCGGCCAATGGCCGGCCCTGCTCATCGACTCTGGCATAGCCAAGTTGCCAGGGGCCATACTGCCAGCGACCACAAAAGGCTCTGGCGTAAGGGTCCAGCAGCAGCTTGGCCGGATTGAATCTGTGCCCTTCCTGAGGCTGATAAGGGCCATGCACCCGGTAGCCATAGCAAAGCCCTTCACCGCCCCCCTGCAGCAAACCATGGAACACCTGCTGCGAGGACGGCATAAGCTCAAAACGGCCCGACTCCCGCCATTGGCCATTTTGGAACTCAAACAGGCACAGCTCGACCCGGGTTGCATGAGCCGAAAACAGCGCAAAATTCACCCCTTCCGGCTCGCCATTGGCTGCATGCACCAGGGTCGAGCCCAGAGGCCAGGGTTTGCCTGCAAGCATCTGCATCAGCCACGCTCCAAGGCGAAATAGACGCTCGCCAGGGGCGGCACCCGGATCAGCGCGCTATATGGCATGCCCTGCCAGGGGATCACCTCGGCTTCCATACCGCCGGCGTTGCCTTGATTACTGCCGCCGTAGAATGCGCTGTCGCTGTTGAGCAGCTCGCGGTAACGTCCGGGCTCTGGCAATCCCAGTCGATAGCCTTCCCTGACACAAGGGGTAAAGTTACAGATAACCAGCACCATGTTGCCGTCAGAATCGATACGCGCAAACGCCAGCAGGCTGTGCTGACTGTCGTTACAGTCGAGCCAGCGAAACCCTTGCGGCTCGCCGTCACACTGCCACAATGACGGCTGCCGGCGGTAACTGAGGTTAAGATCCCGCACCCAATCGCTGAGTCCCTGATGAGACGGATACTGCAGCAGGTGCCAGTCGAGGCTAAAGTCATGTTGCCATTCGCGCCGCTGACCAAACTCGCCGCCCATAAACAGCAGCTTTTTCCCCGGGTGAGCCCACATAAAACCGTAAAACGCCCGCAGCGTGGCAAACTTCTGCCAGTCATCGCCGGGGATCTTCTCCAACAAGGCGCGCTTGCCATGCACCACTTCATCGTGACTCAGCGACAAAATAAACTGCTCGGTATAGGCATAGATGAGGGAAAAAGTCAGTTGCCCATGGTGATAGCTGCGATGTACCGGCTCCTTGGTGAGATAATCCAAGGTGTCGTGCATCCAGCCCATATTCCATTTGAAGCCGAATCCCAGGCCGCCGGCAGCGACATCCCGGCTGACGCCATCCCAGGCGGTGGACTCTTCGGCAATCATGATGATCCCCGGGTACTCATGGTAGAGACGCGTATTGAGCTGCTGCAAAAAGGCTATCGCTTCCAAATTCTCACGGCCGCCATATTCGTTGGCCTGCCACTGGCCCTCTTCGCGGCTGTAATCCAGATAGAGCATGGAAGACACGGCATCGAGACGCAGGCCATCGAAGTGAAACTCCTCCAGCCAATAACAGGCATTGCTGAGCAGAAAACTCTGCACCTCTTTGCGGCCATAGTTGTAGATCAAGGTGTCCCAGTCGGGATGACGGCCACGGCGGGGATCTTCATGTTCATACAAGCAAGTGCCATCAAAATGCGCCAGGCCGTGGGGGTCGGAAGGAAAGTGCGCCGCCACCCAGTCGAGCAGCACACCAATACCCGCCCTGTGGCAGGCATCCACCAGCAGTTTAAGCCCCTCGGGATCACCAAACCTATGACTGGGAGCATACAGCCCCACGGGTTGATAGCCCCAGGAACCGTCGAAGGGGTATTCACTCAGCGGCATAAATTCCACATGGGTAAAGCCGTGAGATTGCAGGTAAGGCACCAAGAGTTCGGCCACCTCTGCGTAGCTGAGAAAACCGCCTTCGCCGTTACGCCGCCAGGACCCCAGGTGCAGCTCATAGATACTGACCGCCTGTCGGTGCCAGGTGCTTTGCGCCCTGGCGGCCATCCAATCATTGTCCTGCCACTGCCAATCACTTTCCGCCATCGGCACTATCGAGGCGTTGTGGGGCGCACCTTGCATCTGTCTGGCGCAGGGGTCGGCCTTTTCCAACCAGCTGCCATCCTGGGTTTGCAGCAAAAATTTATAGTGCTCACCGCCCTGGATTTGCGGCAAAAACAGCTCCCAAAGACCTGAGGCCGGGTGGCGGCGCATACTGTGGCGACGCCTGTCCCAATGGTTGAAATCCCCCAGCAAAGACACGCTTTTGGCATTGGGAGCCCAAACACAAAAACGCACACCTTTTTCGCCCTGGCACTCCAGCCAATTGGCTCCAAGCAACTGCCAGCCCTTCAGCAGACTGCCTTCATTGAAGAGAAAACATGCCTGCTCATCGAGCGAAGCATCAAAGCGGTAAGGGTCGTCCAGCACCAGCTCGGCCTGGGGATAGCTGATGCGGAGCCTGTAGTCGAAGGGTTTTACCCTGCGCCCCATAAAACCACTGAACAGGGGCTCGGCGCCAACGACAGGGTTAAGCTCGGCTACCTTACGGCCGGTTTTCGCGTCCAGCACCTCGACAGCGGCGGCGCCGGGCAGCACGGCGCGCAGTAGCAAGCGGCTGCGGCCATTTTGCTCGACCAGATGCATTCCGAGCCAGGCGAAGGGATCGCCATGGCGCCCTTCGGCCAAGGCGCAGGCGGCGGCAAAGTCCAGTTCCGGGACCAGGCTTTCCTGCTTTGGCTCACTAAAGTGCGGCGCGGTTTCATTGGCGGCGATTTGCTGTTTCATCTGCATCTCCTGTTGATTGAGCTCGAAGCCGCTCCGGCTCAGCGCAGCAACTTTGCTCGCGCACCCGGCGGATATCCCTGAGCAAGGTTTGCAGCAGCTCGGAATCATTGAGGCGCTCCACGGCCAACGAATAACGTCGGCGCCAGTTGGGATACTCAGCGCTGGTGCCCGGGATATTGACCGCCACCTTATCGCCGAGCAGATCTGTCAGCGGCAGGCTGAAAAGCGCACTGCGCCCCGAGGCGACTGTAACGGCGAGGTTATGGATCACGTTTTGGGTATAGGTGACAGAGTCCGGCTCAAGTGCAACTTTTATCTTGTTTTCAAAGGGATAAAATTGCGAGAGCCAAACTTCAAGAGCCTGAATATCCCTGCGGCGGTCATCGCTTTCCCTTGCGTATTGTTCAGCACCCAGCAAACCAAGTTCCCGCCTGAGCCTGAGATCTTCTTCTTCCAGCCAGGCTTTGAGCGGCGCTACATCATGGTTGCTCAGCATCATGATGGCGTTTGGCTTGTAGTCATTTGGCGGCCGAAATCCACCAAACTCAGGGAAATCCTGCTGCTCACGGCAAAAATAGAACAGCTCATTGGAGTACAGCCCGCCAAGCTTAAGCGGCGCTAAGATTTGCGGTGGCACCAGACCAAGGTCTTCGCCAATCACCAGGCAGCGGGCACGCTGGCTCTCCAGCAATAAAATCGCCAGCAGGGTATCAAAGGGGTAATAGACATAGGCGCCTTCAGGCTTGCCAGACTCAGTTTCGACTGCAGTTTCAATCTGATTTTCGGCCTCGGCCGGCCACCACCAGAGACGAAACAGCGACATCACGTGATCTATCCGAATGGCACCGCTGTGGCGCATATTGGTGCGCAGCAACTCAATAAAATGGCTAAAATCCGCTTGCTTGAGACCGACGGGATCCAGAGGCGTCAGCCCCCAGTTCTGCCCCTGGGGCGCAAAGGCATCCGGCGGCGCCCCTATACTGGCACCTTGGCAAAACTGACTCTGATGCTGACTCACCTCAGTGCCGCTGCCAACAGTGCCGACAGCCAGATCCCGGATAAGGCCGATACTCATGCCGGCTTCTATGGCGCGGGATTGACACAAAGCCAGCTGCTCTTCGGCAACAAACTGCAGATAGAGATAAAAATTGGCATCTGTGGGCCAATCTCCGGTGGCGAAACTCGCCTGCTCCCGGGCATAGTGCTGCAGCGCCAGTCCCTCCCGACGCACAAAACCTTCGTAGCCCAGGCGCCTGGGAGCATCCTTGGGCAAAGCGTTGAAACGCTGCCACATTGCTTTGAGGCGGGCACACTTATCACGGTTGACAAGGGCATAGTCCAGCCAGGGGCTGAAGGCCGTTTGCTCGGCAAAAGATTCAGCATCACGGATTGGTGCCGTCCCTTCGGCGCAAAGCAGCGGCGAGATATACAAGGGGTGCAGGCGGCGTCTGTCTATTGGGCTGTAGGGACTTGGGGAGGCATCCTCGGTGAGCGCCAGCGCATGCAGGGGATTAAGCAGAATAAAGTCCAGCCCCTTGGGGGCCAGCTGGGTTATCAGCTTCAGCAAGGCTCCAAAGTCACCCATTGCCTCAGGGCCGGGAGTATCCTCCTGCCACAGAGAAAACAACTGCACACTGACACCCCAGGGTCTGCGATGAGGCTCGGTTTGTCGCGCCGTATTTTTTTGCAGTACGCCTTGGAAAGCCTGCCTTGGCGCTACCATCAAGGTACCGACAGCAAGTAGCTTCTCATCACCATCACGCTCAATGATGGATAAAGACACCCTGTGGTAGCCAAGTCCGGCGGCAATGCCACAGTTACCGGAAACCTCGTCCAGTTTAAGCTCGTGCTCAAAATAGCAGCGCTCATCGATACGATAATCGCCACGCACCGGACAGTCTGCCGCTGAAAAGCTGACAACAAACTCCTCACCCAGCTCACTCGTCAGCGTCAGCTGCAGCGCCTTGGATAGCAAAGACTGCGCCTCGAGTCTGAACCTCAGACTGAGACTGTCGAGATAACACCACTGAAATGAAGGCAACAGCTGCTGCCAGGGTTCGGCATCGAGCTGATGGATCCGCTGCTCAATCCAAAGCTCGCTCGCATCTTCGGGTATAGGGCCACACATGGCGCAGAGGATCTGTTTGCGTGTGTCGGCCGATGTAGGGCAAAAACGCCCATAGCTATCGCTGAAGCCGTCCCCTATCCCTTGCAGATACAGCAACTTCTCCAGTCCCATCTCAGCACTCCACGCCAATCACCTTAAGTTCCCTGTGAGCAGATAGCATGCCAGGGTAAAATAACAGCAATAAGACAGAGGTGTGTCAGCCAAGTGACAAGTATTTAATGATTCAATTCAGCAACTTGATGAAATCAACCCTGATGCTTGGCGAGCGTCTCTCAAAAGGCAGCAAAGGTAAATGAGTTGCACCAATGACTCAAGAGTGTGCAATCTTTCACCAATTGAGTGCAAGACATCGCCGACAAAAGCCGGGATGGGCAACCAGGGGGAAAACGGGGGTTCAAACAGAAGTCAATCTTGGGGTCGCTGACGGCGACCCGCTTGTAAAGAGGAAAACTCAGCTCTTGGTTTGCTTTGGGGTCACAGCTTCCGGCTCATCGCTCGGCTGAATTTGTCCCACCAGCAGCATGGGGGCGGCATCCAACTCTTCGGCATCCATCATGGTGGCAATCCGCTCCACCGCAGACAAGAGCTGGCTCTGCTCCCAGGCCTCCAGCGCCTGATAGCGCTTGATAAAGTGCTCTTGCAAGGGTTTGGGCGCCTGTCCCAACAAGGCAACACCCGACTCACTCAGCAACAGGTGTATCTTGCGCTTATCGGTTTGGCTGCGCTGACGTATGACCAAGTCCTTGGCTTCCAGACGGTCGATGATGGTGGTGACGGTGGCAGGGCTCAGATTGATCTCGGTCGCCACCTGTTTAGCGAGCGGCGATCCCATGGAAGCGATTTTCTGCATCACCATAAGCTGCGGTCCGGTGAGGCCCGAGTGCTTGCTCAGCTGCCTGGAATGCAGGTCGATGGCGCGGATCACTTTGCGCAGCGAGATTAATAACTGCTCATACTTTTCCATGAATACTTCCTACTCACACTGGTTCGAAAAGGGCTACTGAAATCACAGGTAGCCGAAAGGCGCCAGCTTATCAGAAAAGCCCGGCAAACTCATAGCCCATCGACTCAATAGCTGCATTTCCCAAAATGTCAGCACCGCCAAATGCAACTTTGGTTCAACAAATTATTCATCTTTTGTTGATACAAAAACCTCATAGTGCAATCATTAGATAGCTAACAATTAGAGCTCAAATCAATTATCGAGCATTAATTATCAGAAAAGGACTATCCCCATGTCGGCCACCAGCCTGAAGTACAAGAGCGAAGAAAATCCTATTCCACTGAAAGTCATCACAGAGAAGCGGCCATTTTCCAGCCATCAGGCGCTGATGCAGTTTGATGTTGCCAATCGCCCCTGGCGAGAAACCCTGTCGCTGAGCTTTAAGAATGACAAACAACTGTCCCAGGTATTCAACAATATTCGCGCGGTCGATGACCAAGTTTATGAAGTGATTGCCGCCAGGATCACCCCCTATATAGCCCAGCTGATGGACAAATATGATCCCAACTGCCCGATTCGGTTGCAGTACGTCCCTGAGCAAGATGAGTTGGAGGTCGCCCCCCATGAAATGGGCGATCAATTGGCGGAAGATGACATGATGCCGGAAGGCACCTCGATAGTGCACAGGTATCCCAACCGGGTGTTGTTTCTGGTGCATAACATCTGTGGTTCCTATTGCCGCCACTGTACCCGCAAGCGCATGGTGTCCGATCCGCTCAATGTGATCTCCATGGACAGGATCCGTCGTTCGGTGGAGTATCTGCGCCAACATACAGAGGTACAGGACGTGCTCCTGTCGGGTGGCGATCCTTTGCTGCTCACAGATGACAAGCTGGATGAGATTCTGTCGATGATCCGAGAGGCCAGACCGGATCTGAAAATTCTGCGTATCGGCAGCCGTTTATTGGCGCAGCTTCCTACCCGGGTCACCCCCGAGTTGTGCCGGGTACTGAAGCGTAACCGAGTCACACTGATCAACACCCAAGTAAACCACCCCAGAGAAATCACCCCCTTATTCAGCAAACATATCGCCATGCTCAGGGAAACAGGCATCATGCTCGGCAACCAGAGTGTGCTGATCAAAGGCGTCAACGACAGCATAGATACTATGCAGGAACTGGTAATGGAGTTGGTATCCATAGGCATACGTCCCTATTACGTCTATGCCATGGATCCGGCGCCGGGCAACAGCAAGTTTCAGGTCAGTTATCAGCGAATGCTGAAAATCTATCACGGCATCCGCGGCTGGGTATCCGGCCCGGCAATTCCCACCTTTATCGTCGATGGCGTCGGCGGCCTGGGCAAAATGCCGGTGCAGCCGGAATATGTCCGCAGGCAAACAGGCCCGGAAGGCGAGCGTCTGATAGCCACCAACTTTGAGGGGCGCAGCGCCGACGTATCATTCCTGCTACAGGAGTGATCCATGCACCCTTTGGACTATGGAATTTTCCTGGCGTATCTCGTAGGTTTACTGGGATTTGGTTACTTCCATTTCAAACGCCACAGTGACGGCGATGACTACTATCTCGGTGGCCGCAACATCAAAGCCAGGCACGTGGGCTTTTCCATTGCCGCCACGGATGTGGGCGGTGGATTTTCCATAGGTCTTGCCGGTCTCGGCTTCAGTATGGGGCTGGCGGGCAGCTGGCTGCTGTTTACCGGTTTGCTGGGGGCCTGGTTATCTGCTGTGTTTGTTATTCCCAGGGTCAAACGTCTGGAGCAGGGCGAGCGCTTTTATACCTATCCGGATCTGCTCAAGCACAGATTCGGGGCCAGAGTCGCCATGTTGGCCGCCTTGATCTCCTGTATCGGTTATCTGGGGTTTACCGGCGCGCAGATCCTCGCCGGCGCCAAACTGGCGGCCGCCACTCTGTTGCCCAAAGGCTTCGATGCCTTGCCGCCGCTGCAGTTGGCACTCTGGGTCATAGGCGGAACCACCATACTTTACACTGTATTTGGGGGCCTCAAGGCGGTTATCTATACCGACAGCGTTCAGTGGCTCATTTTATTGCTGGGCTTGATTGGCTTTACCCTGCCCTACGCTCTGGTAGAGGTCGGTGGCTGGCAGGGGTTGAGCCGCAATCTGCCGCCGTCCCATATGTCACTGACCGCCATAGATCCCATCACGGCCATCAATTGGCTACTCACCATCACACCTGTGTGGCTGATTGCCATGACTCTCTATCAGCGAATGTTTGCCTGTAAAGATAGCGCCACCGCCAAGCGCGCCTGGTATCTGGCCGGGGTGCTTGAATATCCCCTGATGGCGATATCCGGTGTTTTATTGGGGATGTGCGCCAGAGTCATGTTGCCACATATGGACAGTGAAATGGCGGTGCCGGCGATGATCCGCGATCTCTTGCCAATGGGCTTTACCGGGCTGATTATCGCGGCATACTTTTCCGCCATCATGTCCACCGCGGACAGTTGCCTGATGGCGGCATCCGGCAACCTGACCCAAGATCTGCTCGGGCTGGATCCCAGAGGGAACAACACCCTGAGACTGTCGATGATTGCCACTCTATTGTTAGGGCTGGCGGCCATCTACCTCGCCAGTCAGGCCAGGCAGGTATTGGATGCCATTCTCTATGCTTATGCCTTTATGGTTTCCGGACTGTTTGTCCCGACTCTGGCGGCGCTGTTTTGGCCCAGAGTCAGCTCCACGGCGGCACTTTGCGCCATGTTAGGGGGTGGCCTCACGGCGCTGGCACTACTGACAGAGCTGCTCAAGCTGCCGGATGGCTTGGCTAAACTCGGTCTAGATCCCAGTATCTATGGCATTTTGGTCTCCGCCGGTTTGTTGGTGCTGGTCAATATCATTCACCAACCAGCTCCCAAGCCCCGGCTCACCTCGCATCAGGACAGTTCACACTCATGACCCAAGTTCAATTTGATCAGCAACTCAACTTACTCGGCGCCCACATCCAGCATGGCCCAGCCAATGATCGCATTTATTTAATCTCCCTTGGTAATGCCGAACCCGGTCCTTTACTGGATGCACTGAATGCTATGGCGCTGCAACATGGTTACGGCAAGATCATCGCCAAGTTACCTGAGCACAAGGCCGGTCTGTTTTTGGCATATGGTTTCAGCGAAGAAGCCAGAATCCCCAATTTTTATCAAGGCCGGGACGCCGTATTTCTCGCCCGTTACCAGGACAAAACCAGGCAATTTCGCACCATGCCGGAGTTGGATACCCTGCTGGAGCGCGCCAGGGCGGATATCAAGCCTGAATTCCATTCACCGGCCAAGGTCAGTCGCTGCCAGGCAGAGGACCTACCACAGATGGCCAGGCTCTATAGCGAGGTGTTTCCCAGCTACCCCTTCCCCATTGAAGATCCGGAATTTTTACGGCAGAACATGGCCAGTAATGTCGACTACTTTGGGATCCGCCAACAAGGGCGGCTGATAGCCCTGGCTTCTGCCGAAAAAGATCCCAAGAGTCTCAGTGCAGAGATGACAGATTTCGCCACTTTGCCACAGGCCCGCGGACAGGGCTGCGCCAGAGCCTTGCTGGCACATATGGAACAAGCAATACTCCACCAGGGCTACCGAACCGCCTATACCATAGCCAGAGCCGTTTCCGTTGGTATGAACCGTACCTTTGCCGCAGCAGATTACCGCTATGGCGGCCGTCTGCACCTCAATACCCAAATAGGTGGTCAGATAGAGAGCATGAACCTCTGGCATAAATTACTTGTTTAGCTACCACTTATGTGGTACTTAATGAGTCGGTCTACCACTGAAAGGTTCGATTACCCAATATAAATACGGGTCTTTGTCGAGAGAATTCCATGCTTTCGACTAATAGCCCTCCCCTTGTTAAGGGATAATATGGTGACCGTAGGAACCCTAGCCACCATGGAAGGAAAGGCGTTATCCGCATCTGTGTCATAAAAACAGCTTTTATGTCACTTAGTTTCAGTTCTCTCTTAATTTTCTTTCTTTTTGGCGCGATTCTTGGCGCTACCTCACGCTTTTTGGTCAGATGAGTTGGTAATTTGACATCAAGAGAGATACAGATTTCATTTTCAACAGCATATACAGGTGAACTTATGGCTGCTAAATTCTTTATCCCTTCAGTAAACGTCCTGGGTCAGGGCGCTGTAGACGATGCTATCGGTGATATCCAAACTCTGGGATTCAAACGAGCCCTGATAGTGACAGACAAGCCTCTGGTCAACATAGGTCTGGTAGGACAGATCGCCGAAAAGCTGGGTCAGGCAGGCATTAGCGCCACTGTATTCGATGGCGTTCAACCCAACCCAACCGTTAGCAACGTGGAAGCAGGCCTTGAGTTGTTGCGCGCCAACAACTGTGACTTCGTAATCTCCCTGGGTGGCGGTTCACCACATGATTGCGCCAAGGGTATTGCCCTGGTTGCAGCCAATGGCGGTTCCATCAAAGACTATGAAGGCTTAGATCAGTCGGCCAAACCCCAGTTGCCTTTAGTGGCTATCAATACAACAGCCGGCACCGCCAGTGAAATGACCCGCTTCTGCATCATCACAGATGAAAGCCGCCATATTAAGATGGCCATTGTCGACAAGCACACTACCCCCATCATCTCAGTCAACGACCCAGAGCTGATGCTGAAAAAACCTGCCAGCCTGACCGCGGCAACCGGTATGGATGCCCTGACGCACGCGGTAGAAGCCTATGTTTCCACAGCAGCTAACCCCATCACTGATGCCTGTGCCATCAAGGCTATTGAGCTTATTCACGCCAACCTGGTCAATGCGGTAGAGCATGGTGACAATATCCAGGCCCGTGAGCAGATGGCATACGCCCAGTTCCTCGCCGGTATGGCATTCAACAACGCCAGCCTGGGTTATGTACATGCGATGGCGCACCAGTTAGGTGGTTTCTACGATCTGCCCCATGGCGTTTGTAACGCACTCTTGCTGCCTTATGTGCAGGAATACAATGCTCAAGTGGCGGCACCAAGACTGAAAGATGTTGCCAAAGCCATGGGTGTTGATGTCAGTGCCATGAGTGATGAACAGGGTGCTGCGGCAGCAATCAAGGCGATTAAAGAATTGGCTGCGGCAGTAAAAATCCCTGAAAACCTGACAAAAATCGGAGTAAAAGCCGAAGATATTCCTGTGCTTGCAGATAATGCTCTAAAAGACGCCTGCGGCTTTACCAACCCCAAACAGGCGACTCACGAGGAAATTTGCCAAATTTTCACTAACGCACTTTGATACATTTGTAATATAATTTCAGCGTCCGCTTTTTCCCTGCAATGAGAAAGCTGTACAAGAGGCCCGCTCACCGAGCGGGCCTCTTCTCTTTCTGTCAACACTCTCTTCAAGCTTCCAAGCCCATCAGCTCAGCATTTCGACGGTTATTCGGCAACAGCTAAATTTTGAGATCTGTCCCCGGTTTATTTCTGTCGAATACAGGCTAAATGAGATTAAGAGCAGCAAGCAATAAGGAGTACACCCCCGCGTTTGTAACCCTTGTCACAGTGGCCGATTTTTAGTTCAGCCCCTATGATAAATTCAGGAATCAACCAGGCAGGATCCCTTATGACAGCCATTACCCAGATAATCAATTACACAGTTCGTTGCCCCCACTACCAAGATCAGAGCGCCGAAGCCACATGGCGCAATCACATCGAAATCAATCACTCGGCAGAAATCGCCCTCGACCGACTCAGTAAGTGGCATGCTCACTCAGGTAACAGAGTATTTTGTTTTCAGAACATAGTGGTGCGTAAGGCGGAAAAGGAGGAGGCTTACTTCGCCATGATCAGCGAGAGATTAAAATCCGCCGGCCATGCGCTGATCACGCTTAAAGTGTTTATCGACAAGTGCACCAAAGATACCTCTGTTGAGGAGATAGTTGAGCACATATACCAGGACTGCCAGACTCGCCTGAAAAGCCTGGGTTGAACCGCCCTGGAGCTGATTACCCCTGAGTCAATCAAGCTGCCATAGGCAGACTCTCAATTGGCCGTATTCTTGTCATTGCTGGTAAAGATACGGCCAAACAAGCGCCAGCTCACAAATTTACTACGGACAACGGCGATAGATCACAGATATTCAATTCATTTTGGCACAAATCCGATAGATAATATCATTTTTGAGAAAATCATTTCCTTATTTTTCAAAAGCTAATAAAAGAAAACTCAAACTTACCCCAGATATAAACCATTTTTAGGCCAATTGTTGGCAAACCCTGCCACTGCTAGACTTTCCAGCGCGGGCCAAAGTCTAAAGATCTCAATCATTCAGGCCTTGCGGGGTTGATGCAAATCAGGGCGACCGAGTTCGCCCGCCGGAATAACAGAATTTGTTTTTAAATCTGCAACAGGAAAGCCATTAAATGCACGAGTTAGCCAATATCGTCATCGTCGGCGGCGGCGCCGGTGGTATGGAGATCGCCACCAAACTGGGCCATAAACTGGGCCGCAAAGCCAAAGCCAGAGTCACACTTATCGATGTCGCCGACAGCCATGTCTGGAAACCCCTGCTCCATGAAGTCGCCACAGGCGCATTGGATGTCGGGGTTGATGCCATCAGTTACCGCAGTCACGCTGCCGCTCACGGCTATCACTTTCAGCAAGGCGCCATGACGGACATAGACCGCAAAGCCAAGCAGGTGATACTGGCGCCCATTTGTGATGACAAAGGTGAAGAGCTGTTGCCATCACGGCGCATCGACTATGACTATCTAGTAGTTGCCATCGGCAGTATCGCCAACGACTTCAATATTCCCGGGGTGCGGGAACACTGCGTCTTCCTCGACAACACAGAGCAAGCCATGGCCATCCGCCAGCGTTTGTTGAACAAGTTTATGCGTTATGCCAGCCATCAACAGTTGGATGAGAAGATCAAAATCGCCGTCGTCGGCGCCGGTGCCACCGGAGTGGAGATGTCGGCCGAAATGCATCACGCGGTGGATCAGCTCAAAGGCTTTGGCTACAAGATAGATACCAGCCTGTTGGAAGTCACCCTGATTGAGGCCGACAAACGAATACTGCCCAAGGTGGAAAAGGAAGAGATCTCGGCGGCAGTCGCCAGAGAGCTGAGCACTCTGGGGGTCCGGGTGATGACCAATACCCGTATCACCCAGGTGACAGCCAAGGCGTTGACAACCAGTGAAGGCGAAGAGATCCCGAGCGATATGGTGATCTGGTCCACCGGGGTCAAGGCGCCTGAGTTTCTCCACGGTATTGGCGGCCTGGAAAGCAATCATATCCATCAGCTGCTGGTCAAACCCAATGCCCAAACCACGCTGGATGAGCATATCTTTGCCATTGGAGACTGTGCCGCTTGTCCGCAGCCGGACGGCAGCTGGGTGCCGCCAAGAGGCCAGGCCGCCAGGCAGATGGCCTTGATGACAGCGGATAACATCATAGCCATGCTCAGCGGCAAGACGCCCTCGAAAGAGTACCTTTACAAGGATCTCGGTTCACTGGTGAACCTGTCGCGCTTCCACACGGTCGGCAACCTGATGTCTTTCATTGGCGGAGGCGTCATGGTCGAAGGCAAAATAGCCAGATTTGTCTATACCTCGCTCTATCGCCGCCATTTGATAGAGCTGCACGGCGTGGTCAAGGGCACCCTGCTGATGTTTGCCAAGGGGATAACCCGGATAATCCATCCCCACCTCAAGCTGCATTGATAGAGGGGGCGCCAAGCGCCCCCTCTTTTATTTGTCACGCCGGCGAGGCTATAATCGCTGCAGACTTATTTACCCGTAACAGACGAATTCAGATACTGCCTATGACAGCTCAATCCACCGACTTTTCCAATATCAACCAAAGCAGCGCCCAGTCCTTCAAGGCGCAGAAGAATCTGATCAAACAACTGCTGGCCGGTAAAAAAGTGCCCTGCCCTAAATGCCAACAAGCCTTGAGTGCCGCCCTGCCACCGGCAAAATCCACCTCAGAGCTTGCCAGCATCCGCTGCCCAAAAGGCTGCACAGATATTGAGCTGGAAACCGAACTGCCGGGCAAGTGAGTAAGCCCAATAAAAAAGGACCGCAACAGACGGTGGAAATCATCTGCTGCGGCTGCAAGGCAAAACTGTTCAAATATCGAAAGGGCGGCAAAGGCGCCTTGGTTAAATGTTTTGTCGAACGGATCCTCACAGATCATACGCAAACGCCCTGTACCTGCCCCGGCTGCGGCCAGGTCTTCGCCCGTCAGGCACTGATCCGCGGCGTGCCTGCATTCAAGATTATCGGTGGCAAGGCGCGCATGAATTAGCCCCCTTGTGCGGGCGCCGAGACTTTGCGGCGCAGATAGAAACGGTAGTATCCCAACAGATTGCTGCCGATAAACACAGACTCCATCAATACCGCCATCGGCGAACCCAACAGGATGTTATTCAGCAGCCAGCAACCGCTGCCGACGAACATCAGCTCCCTTAATCCTTTGTCATCACGGCAAAAGGCCGCCCTGGTCTGCAACAAACTGCCGGCCAGACTCAAAAGATCGAGCCATTGATTGAAACTCACGGCCACGGCCGTGACCGAAGCGGCCATAAACAGCCACATCAGACGTCTGTCGACGGTGAAGATACTGACAAAGAATCTGACACTGGCAACCAACATTAAAATGCCCGGGCTCCAGTGGTTGAGCAAGATAAAATGCGCCGCGATCAGCAGGCCCGACACCACCAGACAAGCGAGCACGGCGCGTCTGTGCCTGCACTGGAATGACAAAAGATCGCTAAACAGCGCCAGAGTGACCAACAGCTGTGAAATAACAAAAATGGACAACACAGTATCCCGGAAGATTGAAACCGGCCGCTATTGTGCTGTGCCATTGAGGCGATGGCATTAACTTAGGTTAAGACGCCGGCGAATACGGCTGAGGCTCTCTGGGGTGATGCCGATATAGTTGGCCAACTGCACCTGGCTCAGGGCGCTTATCCAGTGTGGCCAATGATTTTTTAACCACAGGTAGCGCTGCTCTGGCGACTTGAGCAATAGAAAAGCTTCTTTCTGCTCCTTGTAACGCAGCTGGGCACGCAGCAATGAAAGCTCGGCGCGCTGAAACCCGCTAAGCTCAAACAGGCTCAGGGGCACGACCACCAGAGTGCTGTTTTCCAATGCCTCAAGCTGATAACGGGCAGGCTCAGCACTGAGAAAACTGCTGTAAAGCAGACAAAATTCGCCAGGGAAATAGAACTCTTTGCAGCGCTGCTGACCATCACTCAGATAGTGGCTGGCCCGCAGCAGACCATTGAGCAATAAAAAGCCCGACTGCTGTTTGCCACCTTGTGCCAGCAGCACCTCACCTGCCTGACAACTTTTCAGCTGAGCCTTATCCAAGAGTGGCGCCAAAGCACTGGGTTCAAGCCCCAATTCAAGGAAAAAGTCTGTCAGCGCCCGGAAAGCGGCCTGATGAGACATAGATTCATGGCTCATTCAGTCGGGCGCCTATTGGGAAGAAGACGGCAGAATCGAAGTAAGTGTCACAAAGAAAGTGCGTTCCACATACTCGCCCGGCACTTCGGCCATAGATTGCTCCTGGGTGCGGGTCTTCAGCGCCAGAGTCACGCTGTAAGGTGGGTCGAACGGCTCTTTGGGAGTAATGGCTTCAATCTCAATTCGGTCGCCGAGAAACTGGCTGGCCAGATGCGCAATGGCGCCGGTTTGATAGTCGAATCTGAACATGCCCAGGTACCAGAACACACCTGAGCCCTGGGTTGTCACCGCGAACGGAACAACAAACTGCATCGATTCGGCATTGCCGGGCAAGTTTAATGGAGTCAACTTACGGTAATCGAGCAACACCTCCCCACGAACCACTTCATCCTGATATTCGCCAAACGCCAGATGCTGCTCTTCTTTAAAGCCGGTGAGAGTGACTAACTTATTGCTGTCCGGCAAACGGATCCTGAACTGTTCTCGGGTATCCAGGCTGAACAACCTCTGCATCACACCTTGAGCGCCACCATCAAATTCAGCCAATGGACGCACCATATCGTTTTCCCTGACATAGAGGTCATCTTGGGTGAAGTTGAACCTGTAGATCCCAAGCGCAATCACCGCCAGAAACACCAGCCCCAACACTACAGCCACACGAATAAACAGCTTCATAATTCATCCTGTTAACACCAAAAACAACCATATCGGCACATTGAGCTACCTTAACCTCAAAGCCCAATGGCCGCAGCCGGGATCTGAATTCCTGTCAGCCCGGGTTCAGTCAAGAGCGCAACATTTAATATCCGTTGAAACGCCAACCTATGACTGAAGCGGTAACCATCAAAAGTACGTGCCAATGAGTTTCAGCCAACCAGATTCAGTATCATTAATTTATCAAATACAGTAGCAGACAGCTTGGTCATTGAGAACTCAAGTTCGGCAACTGGAGATGCAGCTATTGAGGGCCCAGGCAGTGCATCAATTAACAAAACAAGCGGCTCCGCCAATGACGGAAGGTTACCTTTGCCCAAGATAGAAGGCTCAGGACTCGAGCTCTGCCAGCCACACTTTGAATAAAGCCGCCAGTCTCTGCCTGTCTTTGGCAGAAATGCCCTTGAGCAACTGCTGCTGAGTCGCCATATGAGCAGGCAATGCGGCCTCAACCTTGGCCTTGCCTTCGGCGGTTAATCGTACATTCACCGCCCGGCGATCTTCGGTGCTGTGACTGCGACAAATGAATCCTTTCTGCTCCAGCTTATCCAAACGGCTGGTCATGGCGCCTGAGGTCAGCATCATGCTCTGGTGCAATTGCCCCGGGGTCAGAGTGTATGGCTCACCGCTGCGGCGTAAGGTTGCCAACACATCAAACTCTCCCTGACGCAAGCCAAATTCGCTATGGCAACGGAGGATTTCAGCATCTATATATTTGTAGATCCTGGCCAGGCGGCCAAAGACTTCCATCGGCTGCAGGTCGTCAGTCACCCCGGCGACCAACCACTGACTGACTATGGTATCTACGCCATCCTTGATAGCTGCGGCTTGCGGCTGGTGGGCTTGTGGCTTGTGGGTTTGTGTTTTTAGCTCTTCCTGCGACATAACTATCTCTATAGCAAGATTCTTTATAAGGAATATTATGCCAGCAAGCGGCTATTCCCAAGCCTGAAAAGCAAAAACGCCGCAGAAATCGATTTCTGCGGCGTTTTTAACTGAATCAATCAGTAAAGAGGCGAATTACTCCCCTTATGATTTCTTCACATAACAGCTAAGGATAACGATGCGGGTGCCATTGACCCGACCTTCGATATGCTCAGGGTTATTGGTCAGAGCTATGTTACGCACGGCGGTACCGCGCTTGGCCACAAAGCTGGTGCCTTTCACGTTGAGATCTTTAATGATCACCACGCTATCACCAGCGGCCAACTGAGTGCCATTGCTGTCCAGTGTCGGCGCCGAATCATCGCTCTCGGCCGCCAAAGACTCGGCATCGCCCCAAGCTTTGAGATCGTCTTCCAGATAAAGCATATCCAGCAGATCCTGAGCCCAACTCTCGCCATTGAGGCGCTTGAGCATGCGATAAGCCATGACCTGCACGGCAGGAACCTGACTCCACATACTGTCGTTCAGGCAACGCCAGTGGTTAACATCCATGGTGTCCGGAGCGGTAATCTGGCCTTCACAGGTAGCGCAGATCATAATGTCACTATCGGTGCGATCACCCGAGTGAGGCAGATCATAGACAGACAGAGCGCCTTCGGCTCCACAGAGTTCACATTTCCCGCCACAGCGGCTTTGCAATTCAGTTTCTGAAGTCATCACTAATATTCTTCGGTCAGGCAAAACGCACATTATGCCGCAAAATCAGAGCTTGATCAGTTTTGCAGTTCACAAAAGCACAAAATAACTGGGGTTTTATCAGAAATGATACGCCATACTAAGGCGAATATCCCGTCCCTGAGCCGCAATTCCGTCAGCCAGATGCGGGCTGTAATACTGGTTGGTCAGGTTACGCAGCGCCAGCCTCAGCTCAAGCCCCTGCAACATATTTTCCGGCTGGAAGGCGAGATACAAGTCCTGCAGAAAATAGGCCTGGCTGGGTCTGTCGCTGACAAACAGGCCCTCATCCGGCACCTTCTGCTGCGCATCATACCAACTGCCACGCCAGGAGAGCGACAGCTCAGGAGTCAGGTAATATCCCAGGTGCAGACGCATATTGAGCGGAGGAATGTCTGCCAGGTTTTCATCCCTGCCACTGCTGTCACGCAGGCTGCCGCTGTGCTTGCCGCGGGTATAGGAAGCCGTATAGTCGGCAAACCAATCGTGCCAACGGTATTGAGCCTCGAAATCGCCACCGTAGATATGGTAGCCGTCGAGATTCACATAACCGCTCTCAAATGGCTGACTCTTGTCGACCCAGAGTCCTTTGCGCTGGGCGATATCCTGTTTTCCCTGATTCCAATACAGAGTCAGTTGGGTCGAGAGCCTGTCATCACCGGCGAAGACCCCATCAAAGGCGCTGCTCAGCCCAAGCTTATAGGCGTGCAGCCGCTCGACATCTATCCCGCGACTGGTCGCCTGAGCACTACTGGCCTTGGCATATTGCACCGCGTAAATCTCATCCACCACAGGCGCCTGCAGGCTGTAGGCATAATCCAGGGTCAGCAAGCTGACATCACTGAGACGGTATTCCAGCCCAAGCCTTGGCGACCAACCGCTGTGGCGGGTAGAGGAAAAGTCATGGCCGACACTGGGGTCGTTGTAATCCGGCGCCAGATTGCCATGGCCTATGCTGTAAATACTATCGAACCGCAGCGATGGTTTTAGGATGAAGTTATCCGTCAGGGCAATGCTGTCGCTGATATAAAAGGCGTAGGTATCCTGGCGACCTCCAGGCTGGTAGTAAGGCGTGTACAGGCCGAAGTTTTTCTCCGCCTTGTTCTGATAACTCTTGTTGAATACCAATGAGCGGCGATCGAGCGAGCGATACTGCAGCCCCACAGTCAGCAAGTGGTCACCCAACTGGCTGGTGTTGTTGATATCGATAAAGTCCCTGTCGTATTCGAGCCAGGACTCGTGGCCAAAGTTACCTACAGAAACAAACATCTTATCGAAGGCTATCTGGGGCCTTACCCAGTGCCTGTCGTTACTGCTGCTGGACAGCGCCAATTGCAGATCCCACAGCGGACTGGCCGGTGTATAACGATAGTTGAGTGAAACTGTGCTGTCTTTGTAACTGTTGAGGGCGGTATTGGCGTATTTTGCCGCCTCAAAAGAGCCGTACTTTTTGATATTGAACTCAGATACAGTGGGCATTTCGCCGCGGCGGTTGGCCCAGGGTTTACGGCCTTCATCATCGTAGGAGGTATAGCTCAAAGACAACTTGTGCGCCCCCAGCTCATAATCCAGCTTGGCCAGTAGGTTGTTTTGCCGATAACCTGAGAAACGAAACACCTGGCCGTTGCCCAGCTTAAGATTGCCGGCATCTTTATAGCTGTAGTTAACAAGTGCCGACAGCCCTGAGTTCAAGCGGCCATAAAGCGTACCAGTGTAAGTCTCCAAGCCGTTGTTATCGGCATAGCTGGCCTTGACTCTGGCGCCCAAGCTTTTGCCGTAATCCAGAAAATCATCGGCACTCTTGGTCACCACATACATGGAGCCACCGAAACCACCATTGCCGGAGCGGGGATCGTGGGCGCCCTTGATCACCTCAATTCGCTTGACCATATCCGGGTCGATAAAGAAAGAGCCGTAGCGATACTGTTCAAACCCGACCGGGGCGTTGTCGACATAGACATTGAGATCTTCTGTCTCACCAAAGCCCCAAACATTGATTTTTTCACCGCCGCTGCGGGGGCCGCCATCAAGAGTGATGCCGGGCACAGTGTCCAGCACTTCGGCAAAGTTTCCCGCCTGTTGCTCCTCTATGTCCTCCAATGTCACCAAGGCTTCGCCCGGACGGGTCAGCGTCAGTTCCCGACGAAAAGGCTGGCCACGCACCTCTATGATCTCTATCGCTTCCACCTTAGGTTCACCCAGCACGCTGGTACCACTCTTGGACGGCTGAGAAGTGGCGGCCAGCAAGGGCCAGGGCGCCAAGGCACACAGCAGTAATGGCAGCTTGCCGCTCGGCGCCGTTCGCCGGGATTGTTCGCTTGTCATCTATCATCTCCCCTTAAAAATAAGGCGGCATTATAAGAATCAAGCTGACAAATGAGAATTATTCTCACCGATATTTACACAGGATCCTATTTGGTTATATTTGTTTCAAAAATGTAAAACCACTTGACTCACAACAGGCTTTCACCTGAGATATCGCCGTGAAGAAAATGGAGAACAAAAATGAGCTTCAGCGAACAAGGTTTTGCCTTTCTGACCCGGCTGGAAAACAACAACGACAGGGCCTGGTTCAAGCAACATCAGGATGAGTATGAAACCCTGCTCAGGGGGCCGGCACTGGCGTTTATTGAACAGATGCAGCAGCCTATTCAGGCCTTGTCTCCCAGATTGACAGCGATCGCCAAGAAGGTCGGAGGCAGTTTGATGCGGCCACAGCGGGACACTCGCTTTGGTCACGACAAGTCGCCCTACAAGCTCAATGTCGGGATCCAGTTTCGCCATTTTCAGGGTAAGGATGTCCACGCTCCCGGGTTGTATCTGCATCTGGCCAACGATGGCTGCTTTATCGCTGCCGGGATCTGGCGCCCCGAATCCAAGGTGCTCGGCGCCATCAGACAATGTATCGACGACAACCCACGCGCCTACAGCAAGGCGTTGGAGGAATTACAGCGTCATGGGTTTACGATGGACGGTGACAGCCTGGTGCGGCCACCCAAGGGGTTCGATAAAAGCCACCCATTGATAAACGAGTTGAAACGCAAAGACTTTGTGGCGCTTAAGATGCTGACAAAAGAGCAGGTTTGTCGCAGCGATTTTGTCGACTTCTGTGCTAGTGAGTTCCAACACACCCAGGCGTTGATGCGCTATCTGTGCTTTGCCCTGGACTTGGATTATTGATGTCTGTTCCTGGATTATTGATTGCCGTACCCGAGCTTAAACTGCCCAGGTAGAATCTGGTTCAACGTCCAAGCTGAGTGCGCATCACGCTCAGCGCCTGCTGCAACTCCTGATGCAAACCGGCCTTGCCGAGCACCCGAATCCCCTGCAATTGCAGCAGTAACCATGCCGCGAGCGCCTCGGTATTGTCGCTGTTAAGCTCGCCGCACTCTCTGGCGTGGGTCAGCGCCTTGGCAAACGCCTCCTTGATGGAGTCAAACAAGTGCCGACTCTCTTGCTGTACGACAGCATCCTCCAAGCTCATCTCCAGCAGCGCATTTTGCAGGAAACAGCCGTATTTTTGCTCTCGCTGCAGGGCCACAAACTGCTCAAGATAATCAATTACCTGCTGTAACCCTGCGCCTTCGGCGCGCAGGCTGTCGAGCGATGGTAAAGAGTTTTGCTGCAGATACAGACGCAGCGCCTCCCGGTACAGATTCAGCTTGTCGCCATAGGTGTTATAGAGACTGAATCTGTTGATCCCCAGATGCTCGACCAGATCCGCCACTGAGGTGGCGGCATAACCCTTTTGCCAAAAGAGCTCCATTGCCAATTTCAGCTTATCTTGCCGGTCAAAATTGCAACTTCTTGCCATACTGCTCCCAAGCGTTTCCAGCGAATGACGTGCTGTATATTTAGCCAAATTAATTCTTGACTGATCGTTCTGATATCCCTAAAGTCTAACCTAAACGATCGTTCCGAAAAAGATTTGAATACATTTTCCTGAAACCAAACCAGGAAAAATAACTAACCCAGGGGCAAAACGGCCCAAGACAGATGGAGAAAGATAGATGAAGCTGTATGAACTCGGACCCACCCCAAGTGCCCGCAGAGTCAGTATTTTCATGGCGGAGAAAGGCATAGATATCGAGCGGGTAAACGTCGATCTTCGCGGCGGAGAAAATCTCTCGGCCGAATTCAAGGCCAAGAGTATCAATGGCCGCATTCCGCTGCTGGAGCTGGATGATGGCAGTTATCTGTGCGAGTCTGTGGCCATCTGCCGTTATCTCGACGAGCTGTTCCCTACCGAGCTCAAGCTCTTTGGTAGCACGCCGCTGGAGCGAGCAAAGGTGGAGATGTGGCAGCGCATCGTTGAACTGCAGGGATTGTTACCTGCCTTTCAGGCATTTCGCAATATCAGCGGCATCTACAGCGACCGGGAAACCTGCATTCAAGATTGGGGCGAAGAATCCCGCAAGCGCCTGGAATCTTTCCTGCCTCTGCTGGAGCAGCGCCTGAGTGAATCCCCCTATCTGGCCGGTGAAAACTACTCCATTGCCGATATCACCGCTTATATCTTATTGGGATTCATCAAAAATCTGCAGATTTCACTGCAGCCTTTCCGTGTGCTGCAGAGCTGGTATGAGCAAACCGGACAACGCCCGGCAATGAGCCAGCCAAAACAAGGATAAAAGCAAGGATAAAATCTAGGAGACACACATGATTGAACTCTATACCGCCGCCACCCCCAACGGCTTTAAAATCAGTATTGCCCTGGAAGAGATGGGCTTGCCCTACCGGGTACACCATCTGGATCTCAGTGCCAATGAACAGAAACAACCCGAGTTTTTAGCCATCAATCCCAACGGCCGGATCCCGGCCATCATAGACAGGGATAACGATGATTTCGTGGTGTTTGAATCCGGTGCTATCTTGCTTTACTTGGCTGAAAAAACAGGGAAATTCTTACCTGTAGATGCCAAGAAGCGCTCCCAGGTCATCCAATGGCTGATGTTCCAGATGGGCGGCGTAGGCCCCATGATGGGACAAGCCAATGTGTTCTACCGTTATTTTCCGGAGAAGATCCCGGCCGCGATAGAGCGTTATCAAAAAGAGGGCCGGCGTCTGTTTGAGGTGATGGATAATCAGTTGGCCAAACATGCCTATCTGGCCGGTGATGAGTACAGCATAGCCGATATGGCCACCTGGCCCTGGGTACGGATTTACGACTGGAGCGGCATAGATATTCAAGGCCTGCCTCATCTGCAACGTTGGCTCGATACGCTGGCCCAGCGCCCGGCCTGTCAAAAAGGCATAGTCACCCCTGAGTCCAGGGACCAGTTAAGCGATGAAGACAGGGCCAAACAGATAGCGCAAATGGTTACCCGCTAAGTCTGAGTCGTGTGGTAACCATTAGCAAACATTAGCAAAACAAGGTGCCGGGGACAGGCCGCGGCACTTCTGTTAATATTGGCGCCATTGCTATCCCTACTTGATGCAGAGAAACCTTTGACCGCGCCAAGCCCTTCATTGACTCCGGCCCAAAAACGTGCCGCCAGTTATGCCAACACCATCAACACACTGTTCACCGAAATCCTCGACAGTCGCCAGAGTGCCGATCGGGTGCTGGCGAACTATTTCCGCAGCAACAAGAAACACGGCTCCAAGGACAGAAAGGTCATTCGGGAGACCCTGTTTGCCCTGTTTCGTTGGTGGGGTTGGTTGCAACAGCTTGAGAATGGCGATGAGCAAAGCCTGTGGTTCCAGCGCCTGGCATTGGCGGCGGCGATAGAAGCCCACCCTTGGACGGACATTGTTTGTGCCTGGCAGCAACAAGCCGGCAAGTCATTCGCCCTGCCTGAGCAGGCTCTGGCCCCCAAAGCCGCCGCCGCATTGGTATTCAAGGTCTCTGGCCGACATGTCTTGGCAAAAGACCTGGCGCCGGACTGGTTCTGGCAGGCCGTGGCGCCGCTGCCAGAGGCCCGGGAAGAGCTGCTGATAGACGCGCTTTGCAGCCGCCCCCCCATCTGGGCCAGGGTGCAGAATATGCCGCTGTCCAAGGCCGTGGCCGAACTCAGAAGCGCCGGAGTCGATGCTAGCGCCGCTCCCGTCTTCAATGACGCCATCAGCCTTGGCAGCAAGAGTATCAACCTCAATGAAATCAGACTCTATAAGGAAGGGTTTATTGAAGTGCAGGATCTGGCCTCCCAGGTCATAGGCCAGGTTTGCGCCCCAAGAGCCAATGAAAACTGGTGGGACGCCTGCTCCGGCGCCGGTGGCAAGAGCCTGCAACTCAGTTCGCTGATGCAGCAAGATAGTGCCGCCAAAGGCGTTTTTGGCACTATTACCGCCTCGGATATCCGCCCGGCTGCGCTCAATGAACTGGAAAAACGCGCCAAACGCGCCGGTTTCAACATCAAGGTTGCGCCTTGGCGCAGCGATGCCCTGCCGGTTGCCAGAGAAACCTTCGACGGCGTGCTGGTCGATGCCCCCTGCAGCTGCACCGGCACCTGGCGCCGAAATCCGGACATGCGCTGGCTGGATGACAGCCAGGCCATCAGCGATAAACCCGCGCTGCAGCTCGACATACTCAGCCGCGCCTGCGATGCGGTCAAGCCAGGTGGCACTTTGGTTTACGCCACCTGCTCACTGGCGGACAGCGAAAACCGCCAGGTGGTCGATGCCTTCCTGGCCAAGCGACCCGAGTTTACTCTAGAAACGCTCAGCCACCCATTCAGCGGTGAACAGACGCAGTATTTGACGATTTGGCCCTTTGAAGCCAATGCCGATGGGATGTTTGTTGTTCGTTTTCGTAAACAAGGCTAGCAAGAGTCAGGTTAATGCCCGAAGGGAATCGGGACAGGGAATCGGGGACAGACATGCAATAATTTTTACCTTGAGACGCTAAATTTCTCACTTTAGCTTAACCGGCGCTTTAGGTAAAAAGGAGCGGTGCAACCTATTATGCACTGTGTTATTGGAAATGGACCATGTCAAACCACTATGATTTCGATGACAACGATGCTCCATGGGGAGATCATGTCAGAGGTAAGCAAAAGAACAAACGGGTCAAACAACGCCGCCGGGACAGCAAGAGACGTTATCCGGACGAATATATGGAGCCTGAGTTCCTCAGAGATAAATGGAAATAATCTTGGCTTAATCTCAAGAAAACCAATCAACAACAAAGGGGCTTAGGAAAGGGCGAATAAGCTGCGAATAAGCCCCATTTGTGCACTGCGTCAACTCACCTGTCTAGGCTACGCCAATTTGCAACAACGCCAGCGGCGGCTCCGAAGGGGGTATTGGTGCAATTCTGTTAGCCCTAAGTAGCTTGAAACCTCTGAAGTGTCCGCAGACATACACCTCATTTCCAGGCACAGGCGAAACTGTGACCATCGAAAACAGGGACGTTTTCGTCGAGGCTACATGGACGTATTCACGCCATGTCACAGGATCGCCTGTGCGAAAGGCGCACCGCAGGTGATTGGCGGCTGCTTAGCCAGAAGCTAAGACCTAGTTTATTGATGAGTTTTGGCTTAAAGCCATGATAGCCGCTGTGCCAGCGGCCTAAAGTCGTGGAGCTTCGCCCCACACCCGACCAAGAGAGGATCTACAGCAATCCCCTCTTGGATCTCCCTTGCCGCCCCCACACGGTGTCGAAAGCCCCTCGGCCTAATGGCGCAAATAACTACTGCTTCAGACGCTCATCCCTGATTCGACTGGCGCTGCTTCGGCATCCATGCCTCAGCCACGTTATTTGCGCCAACGGCTTTCGGAATAAAAAATGGACACCCAGCATTAATGGCGTGGTAGTTAGCTTCCGACTATGCTTTGTTTAAGCATTTAACAAGGAGGTTATTATGCCGCGCCCTCGCCGAACTCAAATCAGCCTTGAAGATACGCCTTACTATCACTGTTGCAGCCGCGTGGTGCGGCGAGCCTTTCTGTGTGGTGATGATGCCTACTCAGGTAAGAATTATGACCACCGCCGTGGTTGGGTCGAATCGTTACTGTTTGAACTGGAAGCCGTTTTTGCTATTGATGTGGCGGCATTCGCCATCATGAGTAATCATCTGCATCTGGTGTTGCATATTGATATAGAGACAGCAAACCGATGGACAGACAGAGAAGTGCTTGAGCAATGGCATAAGCTGTTTAAAGGTGACGAGTTAACCCACAAATTCACCCAGGGTGAGCTGATTGAAGCGTATGAAGTGCCTAGGCTGAAGCATACTATCGCGATTTTTCGCAGCAGGTTATGTGACATCAGTTGGTTCATGCGTTGTCTCAACGAACCGATAGCGCGTCAAGCCAATCAGGAAGATAACTGTACCGGCCGATTCTATTCGCCGCCATCCCTGGCGCTCTCCCTGCGGGCCAGCTAAAGCTGTTCAAATTTATTCCGGATAAATTTGTGGGAAGGAAGATTTAAGTCGCAAGCCTTACTGGATGAAGCCGCGGTGTTAACCTGCATGGCTTACGTTGACCTCAATCCCATCAGAGCCAAGATGGCGGATACGCCTGAGCAGTCGGCGCATACCAGCATTCGACTACGTATTCAGGCAGCATTGAAATGCGAACAACCCGCCAGGTTACTGCCCTTTATCGGTAATGAATGCGATAACCAGCCCAGTGGTATTACGTTTGGGCTCAAGGATTATCTTGAATTGGTGGATGATACCGGGCGCTGTATTCGCAATGATAAACGTGGCGCGATAGGTGAAAAGAGTGCCAAGCTACTGACGCGGTTGAATATCCCTCATGAGAACTGGCTCAAGCTTACCACTGAATTTGGAAGACTATTTCGTGGACCGGTAGGCACCTTGCAAGAGCTCAGCTGTTACTGCGAACATTTGGAGAAGCGACGACGGCATTTTGCAACCAGTTGCCAGTACTTTCAAACGGCCTGAACCCCACTCTATCTCAACCGCAGTCATTGAAATCCCCTGAACCATGGGTGGGGCTAGCACGGCTCAAATCTCACATTTTTGCGTGAAATCGGTTCGATTTCATCAAACCTCTGCAACTCACGGATATCTTTCTACCTCCGGGTGCTCAAATCCCCTAGCGGTGCTTGAACGCAGACCGAAAGAAGATTAAGTTATTGTTTTAAAGTGGGTGGCTTGATTTTTTTGCAAACCCACTTTTAAGCTTGTTTAGTTAGCTTATTTAACTCTAACATATCGACTTTAGGTGTCAGTATATCTTCAAGATCGGAGTATCCGTCACTTTCATCTTCCTGCATTAAGGCCGCAGCATCTACAACCTCTCTAAGGCTTGGTTCCAACTCATCCCTGTCAATAATTGGAATACGTCCGAGTTTTTCTATCAATTTAGTTTTGCTAATCCATCCTTTCTTGAAAAGCATTAAAATTATCAGCACTTCTTTTTTCGTAGTTATATTAAGCTCTTCCGTTAAACTAACAAATACTAGATTTACTATACTCTCTACTGACGGTTCAGCTAAAAATGTAACGAGTGCGCTTTCTAGACTGTCATTTAATTCAACACCACTACTAATAATGTCCATTCCTTTTTCTTTTAAGCTTTCAAAAGTAATGTCATTCTCAGCTATTGATGTCCAAACATGATCTAAAATGGTCATTTCATTCTCTCGCGTTTCATTACGTTTCATTTTTTTTGAAGGTTACAGGCGGCGTTGTTGCCTAAATAAGCGGAACCTTTTTCGCTTTCCATGATCT
>NZ_JWGX01000029.1:0-90622 GCF_000813075.1 Shewanella sp. ECSMB14102 | reverse complement strand
GCCGTACAGTTGGTGCTGGTGTTGTAGCCAAGATCATCGCTTAATTGCGAGATAGGTTACTTTGAAAAGGAAGCTTCGGCTTCCTTTTTTGTTTTATAACCAAGTTACTTACACGCTTTGCTTCCTTCCTTTTATGCGCCAACGCTTAATTAATCCGGGATAGAGGATTTCTGCCTTAAGCTGTACCTTCATTTAAAGGGCTCACAGGGTTACGAGCCTGAATTGCACATAAATTCAACCTGCGCTTGTCGTGCACTAAAAACAGCTTGTTATTCATAAAGCTCACCTGAGCCTTGGATGGTTTGATGTCACCGAGACTTTGAACCTGGGTTAGTGCCAGTTCAAAGGCGCTTTGCTCCTCGGTCAGTGAATGGCACTCGAAACGATTGTTACCCTTGGTTCTTAACCACAACTGTGGCCCACAATTGCTGAAGCGGGCGCTGCCTGGCGCCAGACGGCGAGACGACTGCAATAGAAGATCTTTTTCCTGACCACTGCCGAGCATTTTGGAAAGCTTGCCCAAGAGGCTATCCGGCAGGCCATATTTGTATTCTGCCAATATAGTATCTTGAGTGCCTGGTGCCGATTGCCCCTGACAGAGGCAGAAAATCTGTTTGTCACAGACCTGGATCGCTTCAAGCCAGAGTGGGCTGCCTGGTTTTAAGGCGGTGAGCTCAGGTTCGTCCGGCTCCTTGTATCTGTTGACCAAGTGACAGTGATCGTCTTTGATAAATAGCCAGGAAATGGCTCGGCCCTTACGGGTATTGGGGGAACTCATTCGCAGTAGCAGTTGGTTGTCATCCAGCGGACAAAGCTGCAATGGCAGAAAGTGGAAGTGTTGCTGTTCCACAGTCATGGAAAGCACGTCCGGATTGGCAAAGGGATAGTGCTGCGCCTGATCTTCTGCCGGTGACTGCCAGATCCAGAGCCCGGTTTCATCCACCAAGGTGAGTTGTTGATGCCAGAGGCAGACCTGGGGATGCCCCTTAAATTGAGTGAGATCCAGCAGCAAGCTGGGGGAGTCGGCCTCGGTAGGCCAAATGGCCAGCAGCGGCTTACCCTCAGACTCATCCCACAGAGTTAACGCCAGTAGTTCTGGGGCCAGGAAGCGGGCAGCCTCCAGTAACCAGCCTTTGTGGTTGAAATCCCACTCTCTGATGATACGGCTCTTGAGTCTGTGCATGAGATCTCCGGCAATAACAGCATTGGCATTGATTGTCGCAGAAACTGTGCAATAGATCTGCTACGAAAACAGAAATTTATCGACCTGTTTATCGGGAAACTTTGATCTGTTCCAGGCGCTATTCGGCTGTGGGATTTGGCGGAGTTCAAAAGCTCCTGGGCTCTAACGCCCCGGGTACTAACGCCCCGGGCACTAACTCATAGTCACGACAGCGGGTAGCCGTTTGCCGGCGCGCCAGGAAAGAGGCAAAAGGCGTTTTATGTCCTAAACTTCTTTATGCCTGCTAATCAGCCACAGAGATCCCCATGACAAATAACAAGCAGCTCGAAACGCCCACGACTCTGGATGTACTCGATTCGGCCCAATGGCTGCATATCTCGGAAACGGTAAAACTCTTGTTGTTGTCGATAGCCCAGATAGAGTTGACCCTGACTGACGGTGAACACAATGTCACCGGTTTAGGGAGTCTGTTTACCGACATGGCGGAGCAATTGCGTGAGGTGAATGCCTGGTTGGAAACCCAGGAGGATACTCCGGCCGAGATCCGCGATCATGGCCGCCATCTGGCCGGTAAGGTCAATGAAGGCATAGTGGCTTTTCAGTTCTATGATCGTCTGTCACAGAGGCTCAACCATGTAGTGACCGGGCTGGCGCTGACTGAAGAAGTTCTGCGGGATGAGCATAGTCGCACCTCGGAACATGCCTGGAAAATGTTACAGCGTACGATTAAGTCGACATACTCGCTGGACTGTGAACGCAAAATGTTTGATCTTGTGCTGCAGGGAATGCCATTACACGAGGCTTTGAGCCAGTATCAAGATGAACATCTCAAGCACAACAACAACCATATCGAACTCTTCTGACTTTCTACGCCTGTTTATTATTTCCCTGGCTCTGGCCTGGCAACCCGCCTGGGCCGGCAAGGCCTCCTTTAGTCAATTCTGTGAAGCGCTCAATGGCCATTGGCAGGGGGATGGCGCCCAAAGGGGGCAAACCCCGAAGGAGCTCAGCCTGGATGCCATCTGCAGTAAAGATAAGCGACAGTTGTTACTCAGCGTCAGTGAGGGCGTGCGCCACCCCCTGAGTGAAACCTGGTGGTTTCGAGACCAAGATCCTAGTGTGGGGCTCTGGTACTTTGACGGTGTGACCGAAGAACGCTTTCAATCCTTCACCCTTTACCATCAGGGCGGCGGATTTTCCCTGCTGGGTGAAGGGCGGTCCGGTGGACGTCCGGCGCTGATCCAACTGCTATTCGAAGCCGACAATGACGGCTGGCTCTGGCGCCAGAATCTGCACTATCTGGATGAGGACTCTGATAGCTATCAAACCTACAGAGCCATCTCACTGCAACCTCGCTGATTTATATAGCGCCGCTGAAACCCTGTTGACGCCAAGCTTCATAGCTGATGATAGCCACTGCATTGGCAAGGTTCAGGCTGCGGCTGGAGGGTACCATGGGGATCCTCAGTCTGTGCTCTGCAGCAATGCTCTGCAATATTTCCTGAGGCAGGCCGCGAGTCTCGGGGCCAAACAAGAGCACATCACCTTGCCGATACTCGAGTTCAGAATGTGGCCGACTGCCTTTGGTGGTGCAAGCCAAAATACGTTTGCCCGCCATGGCCGCGAGAAAACGCGGGAAATCCGGGTAGCGGTTTACCCGGGTCAGATCGCCATAATCCAGCCCGGCCCGGCGCAGTTTTTTCTCTTCCAGATCAAAGCCCAAAGGCTCTATCAGGTGTAGCTCGCAGCCGTTGTTGGCGCAGAGACGGATAATGTTGCCGGTATTGGGGGCAATTTCGGGTTCATAGAGGGCGATGTGGAACACGGGTTGACCTTATTGCATGCAGATGCGGGCATTATACCATTCAGCAACGGAGTGTCCCCCTCTCAGTGAGAATGCAAAGTCGCTAGAAAGTAAAAAAGCCCCTGACAAGTAATTCCGTTCACACAAAGTGAACGGAATTGCGACAGAAGCCGGGCTTGTTTTGACTGTGTTTGATTTAGAAGAAACCCAAGGGACTGGTGGAGTAACTCACCAGCAGATTTTTGGTATTTTGGTAGTGAGACAGCATCATTTTGTGGGTCTCCCGGCCGATACCTGACTTCTTGTATCCTCCGAAAGCGGCATGTGCCGGATAGGCATGGTAACAGTTGATCCAGACTCGTCCTGCCTGGATCCCCCGCCCCATACGCTGTGCCCGATTCATATCCCGGGTCCAGACGCCGGCACCCAAACCATACTGAGTGTCGTTGGCAATGCTGAGTGCTTCTGCTTCATCTTTGAAGGTGGTTACAGCAACGACAGGGCCAAAGATCTCCTCCTGAAATACCCGCATCCGGTTATGGCCGCTGAGTATTGTCGGGGTAACATAATAGCCCTGACTCTGGGAGCCAGGCAGGCTGTTGGCCTGACCGCCAAGCAGTACCTTGGCGCCTTCATTGCGGCCAATTTCCAGATAGCTGAGTATCTTGTCAAACTGCTCCTGTGACGCTTGAGCGCCGACCTGAGTGTCGGTATCCAGCGGATCTCCCTGTTTGATACTCTGGGCTCTGGCGATGACCTGCTCGATAAATTTGTCGTAGATGGACTCCTGGATCAGTACCCGGCTGGGGCAGGTGCAGACTTCACCCTGGTTGAAAAAGGCCAGCAACATGCCTTCGACCGCCTTATCCAGATAGTCGTCTTCCTGTTCCAGGACATCGGCGAAATAGATGTTGGGGGATTTCCCGCCCAGCTCAACGGTCGAGGGGATCAGTGACTCAGCGGCGCACTTGAGTATGTGATAACCCACTTCGGTTGACCCCGTGAAAGCCAACTTGGCGATGCGTTTGCTGGTGGCCAACGCTTGACCCGCCTCGGCGCCAAAGCCGTTGACGACATTAAGCACCCCGGCAGGCAGCAAATCTTGAATCTGCTCCAGCAGTACCATGATGGAAACCGGTGTCTGCTCTGCCGGCTTGAGTACGATACAGTTGCCGGCCGCCAGTGCCGGGGCTATCTTCCAGGCTGCCATCAAGAGTGGAAAGTTCCAGGGAATGATCTGCCCAACCACGCCCAAAGGTTCGGGAAAGTGATAGCTGACCGTGGTGGCATCAATATCGGCAGCACTGCCTTCCTGCGCGCGAATACAGCCGGCAAAGTAACGGAAGTGGTCCACCAACAGGGGTAAATCGGCATTGAGGGTTTCCCTGACCGCCTTACCGTTTTCCCAGGTTTCGGCCACTGCCAGCATCTCCAACCTCTGCTCTACTCGATCGGCAATGCGCAGTAACAGATTGGCCCGTTCGGTGACTGAAGTCTTACCCCAGCTCTCTTTGGCGGCATGGGCCGCATCCAACGCCAGCTCGATATCCCGGGCATCAGAGCGGGCGGCCTGACAGAAGACTTCGCCGGTGACCGGGGTACGGTTATCAAAGTATTGTCCGCCAACCGGCGCGAGCCACTTTCCACCAATAAAATTGTCGTACTTGTCCTTGAACTGCAGCAGGGCACCCTGAGTGCCGGGTTGGGCATAAATCATGGTGAGTTTCCTCGTCTTGTTGAAAGGTTTTTCTTGTATTTATCTGTTCGGCCACAGCGGCCTTGGCTCAGGTAAACGCAAAGGCCGGGCCAGTGTTAGCCTGCTTGTTCATTTATTGTGCTAACAGTATGATGAAAAACTAAATTTGCGATTGCTGTATCTTGGCGTGGTGCCGGGTACTCGAGTTGTCTATCGCGCAAACTGTGGCAAAAAGGTACACACAGGTGTACCAGAATGGAGCAGGGCTATGACACTCAAGACCCATTCCCAATCCTGGTTATCGGCTTCCTGGCAACGTTGCCAGGGGGCTGGGCTCAATCCCGCTGCCATACCCGATGAACTCAGGCTCAATACTGCTGCTCTTGATGAGCGGCGCCAGCGCCATGGCCGGCTGCTGCAAGCCGTGGAGCACAGTGCTCTGCCACTGTTCAATCAACTTATGGGGCGAACCCAGAGTCGGCTCATCCTCTCGGATCCTCAAGGTTTTGTGCTGCAGCACTGGGGCGTGAGCCGCTACTCACAAAAGCTGGCCAATATTGCCCTGGATACCGGGGTCAACTGGCTGGAGCAATACAAGGGAACCAATGCCATAGCCGCGGCACTCAGCGAACGCCAGTGTGTTTCGGTTATCGGTGAGCAGCACTTTATCAAGAGCCACAGATTTATGAGTTGCACCGCCAGCCCGCTGTTCTCCCCGGACGGTGAGTTGCTGGGAGCCTTGGATATCACCAGTGAGCAGCAAATCCATACCCCAAAGACAGCCATTTTGGTGTCCAGTTTGGCGCAGCAGTTGGAGCTGGCTTTATTGTGCCGACTTCCCGGCGCTGCTGTTCGATTGGATCTGGCGCCGCAGCAGGCCCTGCTGCATTCAGGTTGGCAAGGCGTGTTGGTGCTCGACCTTGATGGACGGGTGCTGGGCGCCAACCCTATGGCAAGGCAACTACTCAAAGGCATCAACCTGGGCCAAATTCACCAGGCCTTGTCCCCTCAGGTATTGAGCCGGGGCAGCGGCCGCTTGCAGCAGGGATTGGTGTTCAGAACCCAGGCGTTGGAGCAGCCTCAACATACCAAGCCTGTGGTTCGAGCGAGCCAGAGCCGAGAAAGCCAGAGCAGAGAAAGCAGCGCTGCTTTTAAAGAACCCAGGTTGGATCAAGCCTGGCAGCAGGCGCGTAAGGTGTTGGTACGAAATATCCCTTTGCTGATCCTCGGGGAAACTGGAGTGGGCAAGGAGCAGTTTGTCAAACAGCTGCATGTGCAAAGTTCCAGGCATCAGCAGCCTTTTGTGGCGGTTAACTGCGCCGCGATCCCGGCGGAGCTGGTGGAATCAGAGCTGTTTGGTTATCAGGCGGGTGCCTTTACCGGAGCTTCCAGGCAGGGATATGTCGGCAAAATACGTCAGGCGCACCAGGGATCCCTGTTTCTGGATGAAATCGGCGAGATGCCCCTGGCGGCCCAGAGCCGTTTGTTGAGGGTGTTGCAGGAGCGCGAGGTGGTGCCCATTGGCAGTAATCAGGCACATAGCGTCGACATTCAGGTGATTGCCGCCACTCATATGGACTTACCGGCATTGGTGCAGCAGGGGGCCTTTCGCGCCGATCTCTATTACCGGCTCAATGGTTTGCAGGTCACACTGCCTGCATTGCGCCAGCGAAGCGACCTGCGGCGTCTGATCCACAAATTGCACCAGCGCTATCGAGTTCGGCCCCAAAGCCTGTGTCCTTTGCTGGAGCAGCGATTGCTGCAATATCATTGGCCGGGAAACCTACGGGAGCTGGATAACCTGATGCAGGTAGCCTGTTTGATGGCCGAAGAGTTCCCTGAGCTCAACTGGCAAACGCTGCCTGAGAGTCTGCAGCAGACCTTGGGAGCTGAAGAAGTGGCGATGGTCGGCTTGGCGCCCGCGCCGGGCAACAATCTGCACTGCCAAATTCAGATGCAAATTCGCGACACCTGGCTGGCCTGCAATGGTAACGTCAGTGAAGCGGCACGCCGTTTGGGGATTAGCCGCAACACCCTATACCGTAAGCTTAAGGCGTTGGCGCTGAAGTAGTTTTAGATGTTGGTATTTTGTTAGTAAGCTCGCAGTGGTACAGTCAATGATTGAGGCCGAGGCAACAGATTTCGATTATTGAGTGTGAACCAAGCCGCGAAATAGCCCATGAGTTGCACGCCTCGACACTCTGCGAATTATCCGATGTCTCGCCGGTGGTTTTTCCACTAGTCTTGAATCCATATTTTCAACAGCAGGAGCGGTAATCATGTTTAAGGCACTGGTATTGACCCAAAACGATAAACGGACCCAAGCCCAGATAACCCAATTGGAGGACAGCGATCTGCCTGAGGGGGATGTCCTGGTCGATGTTGCCTACAGTTCGCTGAACTACAAAGACGGCCTTGCGGTGACCGGGCTTGGCAAGATTATTCGTCAATTCCCCATGGTACCGGGTATTGACTTTGCCGGTGTGGTGCGTGAGTCGGCCCATCCTGACTATCAGCCAGGCGATGAAGTGATCCTCACCGGCTGGGGCGTTGGTGAAAACCATTGGGGCGGTATGGCCGAGAGTGCCAGAGTCAAGGGTGACTGGCTGGTGCCTATGCCACTGGGTTGCACAGCCGCCAAGTCGATGATGATAGGCACCGCCGGCCTTACGGCCATGCTGTGTGTACAAGCGTTGCAGCAAGCTGGGATCAAACCGGAAGATGGCGAGGTGCTGGTAACCGGCGCCAGTGGTGGTGTCGGCTCGGTGGCCGTGACGCTGCTGGCTAAACTCGGCTTTAAGGTTGTCGCCAGCACAGGGCGCCTGGAGCAGAATGCGGCCTGGCTCAAGCAGCTTGGCGCCAGCGATTTAATTGAGCGCAGCGAGCTTGAGCAGGATGCCAAACCACTGGATAAGCAGCGCTGGGCCGCCGTAGTGGATACCGTAGGGAACAAGGTGCTGGCCAGCGCATTATCACAGCTGAATTATGCTGGGGTTGCCGCGATTTGCGGCCTGGCGGGTGGCTTTGCCCTGCCAACCACGGTAATGCCCTTTATTCTTCGTGGCGTCAGCCTACTGGGAATCGACTCGGTGCAGTGCCCGGCCGCCAAGCGCCGTGCTGCCTGGGAGCAGATAGTGGCTTTGCTGCCTGAGAGTTACTATCAAGAGGCTTGCCATGAAATCACTCTGGAGCAGGTCCCCGAGGCCGCAGCGCAAATCGTTAAAGGTGAAATCAGCGGCCGCACTCTGATTAAAGTCGGCTGATCCTCGCCTAAAGGGGCCTCTGGGCCCCCAACAGTTTGTTGTGACTTGTCCTGAATACAGTTAGGCCCCAGCAATACGGCTCCAACCCAGCTTTTCCGTTGATATTCCCTCTTATTGAGTCGGTGCTTGGTTAACCTTTGCCTTCGATTAGCTTTTGAGCTTGAGAAAGAGGCAAAGTCGTAGCGGTTTATCAGTCGCTCTCACTTCCCCCCTGATTTCATGCCTGTCTTGTGGGCTGTGGCGAAGTTTGGAAACCGTTCCAAAGAATGTCACTTGTCCGGCTTTACAGTTAAAACCCAAGCCAGATGTCATTTTTAAATGTTGCCCTTTTGTTTAAAAAGCAACTGACGCTTAACTCCCGTTTTGGAATTGATTCCACCCCTAAGATGCCAGTGTCGATTAAAACGAAAAAGGTGATGACAGATGAGCAAAGTAGATCTGCTGGGACGCCGTAACTTTATTAAGGGCGTTGGCGCCGCTGCCGGAGTTGCCGTGGCTGCTCCCGTGTTGGCTGTATCGGAAAAAGCCACGGATGTGAGTTGGGATAAAGAAGTTGAAGTGCTGATTATCGGTTCAGGGTTTGCCGGTTTGGCAGCGGCCATTGAAGCGACCCGCAAAGGCGCCAAAGATGTGCATATCTTTGAAAAAATGCCTTATTTCGGTGGTAACTCTGCTATTAACGGTGGCTTGTTCGCCGCGCCGGGTACACCTATGCAGCAACAGGAAGGTGTCAAGGACTCAGTAGAACAGATGGTTGCCGATCAGTTGAAATCGGGCAGGGGTATCGCCGATGAGGAACTGCTGCGTCATGTGGCTTCACACGCGGTGGAAGCCTTGCAGATGACCCTGGATGCCGGCGCCGAATACCATCCTTACCTGCAACAATTGGGGGGGCACTCGGTTGCCCGTACTTATCAAACCGCGGTCAGTTGCGGTGCAGGTATTACCCAGCCTTTGTATAAAGAGTGCCAGCGGATAGGAGTCAAGACCCATAACCGCTCCAAGTTTGAGGGCTTTGTCCTCGGCAAGGATGGTCGCATCGAAGGGGTGAAGATGCGTCAGGGTTATTACTTCGGCGAAGAGGACTCTGGCAAGTTGGTGTATATCAAGTCCAAGCGCGGTGTCTTGATGGCAACCGGTGGCTTTGCCCAGAATATCGGCCTGCGAATGGCGCAGGATCCGACTCTGACCCATGAAGTGGGTTGTACCAATACTCCCGGCGCCACAGGTGAAGGTATGTTGGAGATGTTCCGTCTCGGCGCTGTGCCTGTGCATCTGGCACATATTCAGTCCGGGCCCTGGGCCTCCCCCGATGAGGGCGGTTTTGGTTATGTCTCCAACTATTCCATCTTCAACTTCCCTCATTCAATAGCGATTAACCGCATGACAGGTAAGCGCTTTATGAATGAAATTGCCGACCGCAAGACCCGAGCCGATGCCGAGTTGGCCTGTCGCGACGAGAAGGGAGAACCGCTGCCACCTATCTTGATCACCAGCTACAAGGACTCCAAACAGCACCCCAATACCGCCAAGGTGCTCAAATACAATGTGGGTTGGAAGTTTGACTCACTGGAGGCTCTGGCCAAACACTTTGAGGTGCCTTTGAAACCGCTTAAGGCACAAATCGAAGAGTACAACCGCTACGTCAAGAGCGGTGAAGACAAGCAGTTTGGCAAGAACATGACCAAGGCAAAAGATAAGTATATTGAAGCGCCTTTCACTGTGGTGCGTCTGTGGCCCAAGGTGCATTACTGCCAGGGCGGAGTCCAGGTGAACACCAAGGCTGAAGTCAAAGATAGCCTCACAGGTAAGCCGGTTGCCGGACTTTATGCCGCAGGGGAAGTGTGTGGCGGCATCCACGGCGTTAGCCGCCTGGGAAGCTGCTCTATCCCCGAATGTATGGTGATGGGTATGACTGCGGCCCGCAGCATGATGCAAGCCTGAATTGAACGGTGAGAGAGGACTCAATAATGAAGAAAGCAAACTTAGTATGGGCACTGCTGTTGGCAGGGCTAACTTCGGTATCGGTTCATGCCGTTCAGCAGCGCGATTATCATAAGGCAGTGATAGGCAAGGATTGCAAGGTATGTCACGACCAAGGGCTTAAGCAGTACCCTTCAGATGGTGCCTGCCTTAAGTGCCACGATGTCGATGAGCTGGCAAAAAAGACAGCCCGCAGTGGTGAGGAAAGATGGCAAAATCCTCATGACAACTTGCATTATGGTAAAGATCTGCCTTGTGTTGAGTGTCATGGTGAACACCAGCCTAAAAAACCTCTGTGCAGTAATTGCCATACCTTTAAATACGATAAACATAAGGAATAATGAAAGGGGTTATATGCTGCCTCAAGTTTCCTCCACCGGCAGCGTGACCCGTAAATATCTTTGATTAAAACAGTCCCTGCAATGGCTGTTTTAATTCTATGATAGGCTCACTTGATCACAAGTGGGCCTTTTTTGTTTGCTGGCTCACAACTCTTTTTCATTCTGTTATCTTTTTTGTTGCCTGTGTTCAGACAACATTTTTGGAATGGATTCCAAGTATATGCTTTGCCTGATATTTACTCGAAATATAATTGAGGTTCCAGGTGATGAATAAGAAACTAATATTAATTTCATTGCTGATTTCCAATACAGCGATGGCGGAAAAATTACCGGATTTTTTGGCCCCGGCTGATATTGAAAATGCAAGTTTTGTTTGTTTGGGTGAAACGCCAGAGTATTCCAAACAAGATCAAAAGTATGTCGATATTCTCTGGGATGAAACCTTGCGTTATTTAAATGGCTTTGCCCAGGCGCTTACCAATGGCGAGCAAGCTCATTGCCTGAACTCGGATGAGGCTATTTACGACACCAGTGCCGGCGGGCAAAAGTTCTGCGTAATGGATCGCCGCGATATGCAGCTGATGGTGAAAAATATCTATCAGGTATTGCACAATCCCCAAAGTGCCAAAACTTGTTTCGGGGCTCGCCGTGATGTCAATTGGATCTACAGCCCAGGTGGGGAACTGGAGCAAAAATCCCCCGTGGCTCAGTGGGCGAAACGCATGAGCTTTAATGAATTCTTCAAGCAGAAAGTCACCAATAAACAGGTGCAAAAGCAGGGAAAAATCTTTACTGATAACTTCTATAAAATGGTCACAGGTGATGAGGTGAAGATGCCATCGGCTTTCCCCTATGACATCAGCGCCAACGCCTTGCCCAACCTGTGGGCCGCTGCCGGTTGGTTCCCCATGTATGCCGAAGAAAGCAAGCGCAATGACAAGAACTACAATAATGTTCGTGGCGGTTATGCTTATGCAGAGATCTTCGGTCACTGGGGACTACTGAGAATTGACAGCATCAATGGTGAGAAAGTCGGCGCCGAAGTAGGTATGACAGTACAGTCGGTCGATACTCTTTACCCGTTTCACAACCATGCCATTTCTGAAATGTACTACAACATGAGGCTGCCGGCTTGCACCAATCAGTTCAAGAGCCTGGCAATCAAAGCAGATTCACCTTTGTTGGAAACTGTAAAAGAGAATGACAAGATGCGCCGGGTCCGCTTCGATGCCGGGCAACCCAATGTCGATGCCATGTGGCTTTCCGGCAGCAGCGAACGCGATCCCCTGTTGTATTTTCACCAGAACACCATCCATGCCTTCGATGTTGATGGTAGCTGCGAAGCCAAGCCGGAAGAGAGAGCGATAGTCTCGGTTTGGGCCAGAAGCAATGCCCACGACAAACGCAATGACTATGGTACAACACTCTTGTGTGAATCAGCGAAGCAGCCGGGTACGCCGGCCAAAAAGGGCGAAACCATTCAGTGCGATCTGAGTAAGCTCAAGTGGTAGTTAATCAAGATGAAAGCCGGCATTAGCCGGCTTTCATCTTATTCTACGGTCGTGTTTCTGTTTTTGAGATTGGCCTTCAACAGGGCGATGAGTTGATTGCAGGCTTCAGTCTGGCTCTCCGGATTGAGATAGAGAGATTCATTGAACACGGGCAAGGGAGGGAGATCATGCTCTATGGGATCGAGGATCTGCATCTTGTCGTTGATCCTGAATTCGGCAATCGGAGCTATGCTTAAATCATTTTCAACCGCCATGCACAAGGCTTGGGGAGAGGGGGTGGAAAGCAGCACATTGATGGGTCGCATTGACAGTTGGTGGTTGGCAAACACCTGAGCTCTGATGGGGCAGTTTTCCGGGTAAAGTGCCATGGGAATCGTTTCCCGTTTATGGGCACTGCCGTTCTTGGCGGCAACCCAATGAAAACGCCGTTCGAACAGGAGCTCTCCCTGCACCGGAGGCTGCCAATGGGTCGCCACTATCAGGTCGAATTCCCCTTGATGCAGCCGCTTATACAGATTGCCGCTGACATCTGTGTCTATGACCAACTCAATACAGGTGAACTCACGAACAAACTCTAGCAGGCAGTTGTCCAGATAATAGGTAATATAATCAGTGGGAACGCCGAGGCGAATCACTTCGCGATTCTGGCAGTCTTTCAGCTCATCCAAGGCTTGGGTGTTGAGTTGCATCATCTTATAGGCGTAGTTGAGCAGGGTATTGCCGGATTCGGTCAGCACTACGCCTCGATTGTCTCGGAGCAACAAGGGTTGGCCGACACTTTCTTCCAGCTTTTTGATCTGTAAGCTTAATGCTGACGGGGTGCGGCAGACTTTTTCTGCAGCCTTGGATAAATTGCCGCATTCGGCCACAGCAATAAAACTCTCGAGCAATTCTATTTTTAACATTGGCTATTGGCGTGACTCATAATGGTATCAGTATTACTCAATATCGCAGTCGCATAAAGCTTGTTACTATTTTATTGTGAAGTTGGGAGAGTTTGTATTTAAGCTTTGCTCAGGAGTGGCCAATGGGAAAATGGGAACGACGAGGAAACTTTTTGGTTGAAGTGGCGCAACGTTGTTTAAGAGGACAGAAGACTTTCGGTTTATGTCGTTCTCATCTTGTTGAAGCCAGTCAAATATCCAAAGGCACTGTATATAATCATTTCACTACAGAAGCCGATCTCATGGTGGCAGTGGCTTGCAGTGAATATGAGTATTGGCTCAAGCAGGCCAAACAGGATGAAATACAATATAAAGACCCTCTGGAAAGGTTTATATTTCATCATTGTCAGCGGCTCTATGAAGTATTGTCGACAAATAAATTTGTCATTGAGCGGATAATGCCAAATCAAGCCCTGTTGCTATTGGCGACCGAGTTTTATCGGCATGGCTGTGAAAGACGTTTCGATGAATATATGCAGTGGAATGCCAAGACTATTTCCGCTGTGGGAGAGGTGCCAGGATTCGATCGGGTCGAGCTGGTGATGAGTTATCTGCGTGGCGCCATGATCAATACCGACGATGCCTGCAAGGCCCACGACGACCCGCAGCTCTATTACCAGTTCAGTTATGCGCTGATCCATCTGATGGGGCACTCAGATAAGCGCAGTCCCTCCAAACAACAGTTTGCCGCCTGGCTAAGCCGCCAACCCCGGCTTGAAGATGAGCCTGAAGGTCTCAGGCGTGTGGTAAATGGATGACGACCTCGATCCACCTTGGATACGATTGCTGGTCTGAATATGGCCGTTGTTAGTAAGGCTTATTTCTACCCATGACCCCTTGGCCTCGGCGCAGTTATTTACCTGGGCATGGCAGTAGCGAATGGCGTTGCGCAGCAGATTTTCAATCGTCAGCGACTCAAGCTTTGGGGCTATGGACTGTTCCAGCTCTTCCGGTAGTCAGGAAGTTAAGTTCCTTTTGCTCATCTCCGACCATCCCCTTTTGGCGTGCCAGGGCTAGCGCCAGTTCGTCTTATGGTGCTTGGATTGCCCCTGTCCCCTGGTTTTTTATTGGCAATGACGTGTTTTATTTCATAACTCCCTTGCTAAAAAGTGAGTTTATCGATTCACTATGGCACACAATGTGTTCTGTGTTGTGGAAGAGAATTTGTGGAACAACTAACCAAAACTAAAGCCGATATTTTCAAGGCCTTGGGACATCCAACGCGTCTATGGATAGTTGAACAACTTGCTGATGGCGAAAAATGTGTATGTGAATTTGTAGAGGCACTTGATGTTGATTTTTCAACGGTTTCCAAGCATCTATCCATACTTCGTACTAGGGGCATTGTCGGTATGGAAAAGCGTGGGAAGCAGATCTTCTATCATCTAGCTATGCCGTGTTTGCTTCATTCACTCAATTGTATTGATTGTTTACAGGATCACCAAATTCAGAAGTAGATCGCATTCCCGAAGTGGTTTCTTACCTATCATTTGGCTAAATAACCAAATGATAGGTGGTGTTATGTTTAAAATCAAAGTGTTAGGGTCTGGCTGTACTAAATGCCAAAAGCTGGCTGAAACTTGTTCTGCTGTGGCGGATTCTTTAGACCTTGATTATCAGCTAGTTAAAGTTACAGATGTCGAAGAAATTATGGAGTACGGTGTGATGTCGACTCCGGCTTTGGTTATAGATGAACAAGTTAAGTTGACAGGTCGTCTTGCCAGTCCAGCGGAGATCAAGGCGTTAATGCTGGCACACATTGAATCTTAAGTGTAGAGCATAGCCAAGCCGGAATAAGCGACTTCTTCTCCGGCTTTCCATCTAAGGAAGGTGCGAATAAGCCCTCGCGACACCTTCCCTAATAATGTAGCCACAGCTCAAAGGTGGTAAATCATGATGCACCTCTTTTCTGACCTGGCGACTTGGATAACTTTTGGATTGTTAGGCATTCCTCCAGAGACCAAGCTGGCTGACGCAATACACTTTTTTATTGAAGATACCACTAAGATTTTCGCGCTGTTGATCCTGATGATTTATGTCATCGCCTTGGTGAGAGCCTCACTTAATGTTGAACGTGTTCGGGATTATTTAGCGGGTAAAAATCGCTTTGTCGGTTATTTTCTGGGAGCAAGTTTTGGTGCGGTGACCCCCTTTTGCTCTTGTTCAAGTATTCCGGTGTTTCTAGGTTTCACCTCCGCAGGCATTCCTGTCGGCATCACTATGGCATTTCTTATTACTTCACCCTTAATTAATGAGGTCGCCATTCTGCTGTTGGTAAGCTTATTGGGGTGGAAGTTTACGATGATTTATGTAGGTGTAGGTCTGTCAGTGGGTATACTTGCAGGGGCTTTCCTGGATGCTGTTCGTGCTGAGCGTTGGCTACAGTCCTTTGCAGCCAAGGCGTTTGAAAGAGGGAAATTACAGGCGGGTTTATCTAATAATCAACAAGAAGCATCGGCCCCACTGATGACTTTATCGGAACGACATCAATTTGCCAAAAGTGAAACCAAAGCGATTTTTTCTCGGGTATGGAAATGGGTCATTATCGGCGTTGGGCTTGGCGCGGCACTTCATGGGTTTGTTCCGGATGGTTGGATTGAAACTCACTTGGGTGATGGTCAATGGTGGTCTGTGCCTGTTGCTGTGTTAATAGGTATTCCGCTTTATTCCAATGCGACTGGGGTTATTCCTATTATGGAAAGCCTCATCATCAATGGTCTTCCTATAGGGACAACATTGGCTTTTTGTATGGCCACAGTTGCCGCCAGCTTCCCCGAATTTATCTTGCTTAAGCAGGTGATGCAATGGCGCTTGTTAGCGATTGTTTTTACGATTTTACTGATGTCATTCACCCTTATAGGGTGGGTTTTCAACGCAATTGGTCCTATGTTGGTCTAGCTCCAATATTAAAATATTGACTAAAGTAAAGCTGTGCTTTGTGCCATCTCTTTCAGAAGAGATGCTTTAGCGGGGGCGCAGTGCTTCACCTTGCGAGGAAGTGTTGCGACTGGCTTTTCAGGGGCGATTATGGGCCAGCCCCTCGTATTTTTGGCCCCCCTAATAATCATTATCTGCAGAGATAGATGTTTAATGGTTATGCAGTCACATATCAACATGATTGAGCACAATGTATGCCGCCAATCCTCTTTGGAAGGTGAGCCCGAGGGGCTCAGGCGTGTGGCAAATGGATGACGACCTCGAGCCCACCTTGGGCGCGATTGCTTGCCAGAATATGGCCACCGTGGGCTTGCACTGCGGCATCGGCAATGGCCAGCCCCAGACCCCAACCGCCACTCTCTCTTTCCCTGGCTGAATGCGGTCGATAGAAGGGCTTGAAAATAGCCTCCAACTCAGATTCCTCAATACCCGGGCCGTCGTCAGTAATGCTTATCTCTACCCATGGCCCCTTGGTCTCGGCGCAGATATTTACCTGGGCATGGCAGTAGCGAATGGCGTTGCGCAGCAGGTTTTCAATCGCCCGCGACAGCGGTCTTGGGTAGATGGGCAACTCCAGTTCTTCCGGTATCAGGATGCAGAGCTCTTTTTGTTGCTGTTCGGCTTCAAATTCGGCATCGTCCAGTACCTGGCTCAATGATTCGGCCAAGCCTACTTTCAGTTTGTTGTCCTGTGCCTTGAGTTTCACCCGGGAAAGTTCCAGCAGCTCGGCAATCATTTTTTCCAGTTGGTCGGCCTCGTAGGCGATACGTTCGGCTTCATCTCCGGCCATACCCTTCTTGCGCGCCAGAGCCAGTGCCAATTGCAGTCTGGTCAACGGAGTTCGCAGCTCATGGGAGATGTCGCTTATCAGTCGCTGCTGATTATTGACCATGGTTTCGATGGCGGCCGCCATGCTGTTAAAGGCCTGGGCCAGTTCGCCGATTTCGTCGTGGCGTCCGGCTGTGGCATCGTCGACCCGGCTGTTCAATTGTCCCAGCGCCAGGGCGTTGGCGCTTTGTTTCAACGAACGCAGCGGCTTGCCCAGGTGCCAGGCCAACAAACCACAGAGCAACCCTGAAAGCAGAATCGCCAGCGACAATGTCAATAACTTGTGTTCAATAAAGAAAAAGAACCAGGGCATGGGGTGGTGATCCGGCAACCGGCCATAAAGGGCATAGGGAGTGCCGTTAACCTTAAAATCGAATGGGCCGAATATCAGTTCATCGCGAAACTGGTGTGAAATCGGCGCGTTGGCTTCCTCTGCCATCAACATAAAGCGGCGCATGCCTTTGGACACTCTGTGAGTGTTGATTATCTGTCCCTGCTCATTGACCAGATAGATGCGAATTGGCTTGCCTTCCATGCTGCGTCTGCGCTCCCAATGGTGCAGAAAGCGGCCATTCAACTTGGCCGGTTCCTGTTGCAGCTCATCGGCGACCTGAGACAAGACCTCCCGCAGTTTAGGCGGCATTGGGGCCCTGTCATGGTTTTGCTGCAGCAGCGGCAGCATGCCAACAGCAAGAATGATCAGGCTGCTGCAGAGCCAAAAGCCCAGCAGCAGTTTGATAAAGAGGCGATTGGGCAGGGAAAATGATTTCATCAGGGGATCCAGATATAACCTTTGCCACGTATGGTCTTGACCCTGGGGCGACCGTCGCTGCGTTCCGGCAGTTTCTTGCGCAGGTTGGAAAGGTGCATGTCCAGGCTGCGATCAAAGGGCATCAACTTTTTGCCCAGCACGGTTTCGCTAAGCTCATCTTTGCTGATCAGTTCGCCGGCCTGATTGGCCAGGGTATAGAGCAGGCTGAACTCAGTACCGGTCAGCAGCAGTAACTGTTCATTGCAATAGGCTTCCTGACGGGCAGAGTCCAGGCTGAGATCGCCTATGGTTTGAATACCGCTCTGGGGAATGTCCTGCGGGGTGATATTGGCACGGCGTATGATGGCGCGGATCCTGGCAACCAGTTCCCTGTCATTGAAAGGCTTGGGCAGATAGTCGTCTGCGCCTATCTCCAGGCCAACCACTCTGTCTATCTCATCGCCACGGGCGGTAAGCATAAGCACGGGGGTTTGTTTCTTGCCACGCAGCTCCCTGAGCACTTCGAAGCCATTGAGCTTGGGCAGCATCACATCCAATAGGATCAGGTCGTAATCATTGGCAATCGCCAGTTCCAGGCCGCTCTGACCATCATGGGCCAGTGTCAGCTCAAAGCCTTCCAGCTCCAGCAATTGCCCCAAGAGTTCTGCCAGGCCCAGGTCATCGTCTATCAATAAAATCCGGCTCATTTATACGCCTCACACAATTTCTCTCTGCCGAGTATACCCGCTTTTGAGTCAACTGCGGTTTAGCTGTGTAAGTCTGGGTAAAGATACGGATCTTCAACCCGGATAACCAAGCTTTACAGTGCTTTACTCAGTTTGAACCCACACTTACACATAGAGGACTAGACTGGAAGACGTCAAATACTTCCCGACCGAGAACGAGGATATCCATATGAAGACTTCAATCAAAGCAAGCTTGCTGGCCCTGATCGCCGGCACCACTCTGATGGCTGGTGCGGTACAAGCCGGTGACGGCTACAGCGATTGTCCGCACCGTGACGGCGACCGTGGTTATCACCACATGAAGGGCGAGCGTGGCTACCATCACATGAAGGGTGAGCGCGGCTATCACCACCACATGAAAGGTGACAAGGGCCATTTTGGCATGTATGGCCTGCGAGGTCTGGATCTGACCGACGCCCAGAAAACAGAGATCCAGGCGTTGATGGAACAACACAGAAGCAGCATGTCACGTCCTGACAAGGAAACCCGAGCAGCACACAGAGCCGAAATGCAGGCACTGATGACCTCAGGCAACTTCGATGAAGCCAAGGCCAAAAAGATTATCGAGCAGCGTCAGCAAGTGCGTGAACAACATATGTTGGAGCGCATGAAGTTACACAATCAAATTTATAATTTGCTGACACCTGAACAGCAAGCGAAATTCAAAGAAGGTCCTTACCGTTGTGGTGATTGTTTCGGGCCAGCGGCAAATTAAATCTGCTACTATGGGCTCAGTGACTCCCGACCGCTGAGCCCTTGAATGACACCGACTTCCCGCTACGAGTTTTGGGTTAAATTGGCGAGCCGCGCCGCTGTGGCGACCGCGATTACCCTGATCCTGATAAAACTGGCTGCCTGGCTCTGGTCCGGGTCGGCCAGTATGTTGGCTTCCCTGACCGACTCCTTTGCCGATGCCCTGGCATCCATAGTTAACTTTATTGCCATTCGCTATGCCCTGGTCCCTGCCGATCAGGAGCACAGGTATGGTCACGGCAAGGCTGAGCCTCTGGCATCTTTGGCGCAATCGGCCTTTATTATGGGGACGGCATTCCTGCTGCTGTTTCACGGCGGCGAGCGCCTGGTCAATCCCATGCCTTTGACCCATGCCACTCTAGGTATTGTGGTATCCATTATCGCCATGGTGCTGACCTTGGCTTTGGTATTACTGCAAAAACGGGCCTTGGCGGCCACCAAGAGCACAGTGGTCGAAGCCGATGCCCTGCACTATAAGTCAGATCTGTTTCTCAATGGCGCCGTGCTTTTGGCGCTGGTCTTGGCGCAATATGGCTGGTGGTGGGCCGATGGCCTGTTCGCGGTATTGATTGCCCTCTACATAGGTCAACAGGCCTGGTCGCTGGGGTATCGCTCGATTCAGGCCTTGCTCGATAGGGAGCTGGATGATGAAACCCGGCTGCGCATTCGGCAATTGGCCGAGCAGGATACTCAAGTGCGTGGCATTCATGACCTGCGTACCCGTCAGGCGGGCAAGACCACCTTTATTCAACTGCATCTGGAGTTGGACAAAGAGCTGAGCCTGCAACAGGCCCACGATATTGCCGTGGCCACAGGCGAGCGGATCCGCGCCGACTTTGACCATGCCGAGGTGATTATTCACCAGGATCCTGTGTAGAGGGCACTGTCATGGCATGGATGCAACAACAGAGGTTGAATCTCGAAGGGGGTGAGCTGCACTGTCGGTATTATCCATTAAGCAGTCGTCTGGAACTTGAATGGCAGGGGCAACAGTGTTTTTGTCAGCGCCTCTATGGTTTGCCAAGACGGCAAACCATAGTCTTGAATGGTCAAGACTACCGACTGGAGATCATCTCTTTACCGCTTTGGCGCGCCGAGTTGATTGCAGCCGATGGTTCCAGTTGGCCACTCTTGCCTGATCGCAGACGCAGGGGGCTGATCCGTTGGGGCTATTCCCTGAGTTTGGCGGCCCTGCGTCTGGGCGCCAAAATCCTCTCTTAATAACCTTCACCCTTGGGCTTGTTTGGGCCATATTCCCATCTTTATGAGGTTTCAGTCCATCGCCAGTTCTTTGAGCTTGCGGGTCAGGGTGTTGCGGCCCCATCCCAGGCGTTTGGCGGCTTCCTGTTTGTGGCCCTGGGTATGCTCCAGCGCGGTTTCCAGCAAGATGCGCTCAAACGCGGGTTGGATTTCGGTCAGTAGATCGCTCTCGCCCTGTGACAGGCGCATATCCAGCCACAATTTGAGGGCGTTTTGCCAATCCTGGGACGGGTTTGCACTGCCTTGAGTTGCCTTGGGCTCCTTGAATAGCTCAGGCGGCAGATCCTGAGGGATAATTTCCTGGCCTGAAGCCATTACGGTCAACCAGCGGCAGGTGTTTTCCAACTGGCGCACGTTGCCGGGCCAAGGCAGTTGCTGCAGCTTGGCGGCGGTTTCCGGGGTGAGTATTTTGGCCTCTACCCCTATCTCTTTGGCGGCACTGGCCAGGAAATGGCGTGCCAACTGCGGAATGTCTTCCCGCCGCTGCGACAGCGGTGGCAGATGAACTCGAATCACGTTCAGGCGGTGGAACAAGTCTTCCCTAAAGCCCCCCTTGAGTACCAGTTGTTCCAGGTCCTGATGGGTTGCGGCAATAATCCTGACATCGACTTGCACCGGGGAGTGGCCGCCGACCCGATAGAATTGGCCATCGGCCAGTACCCGCAACAGCCGGGTCTGTACGTCCAGTGGCATATCGCCTATCTCATCGAGAAACAGGGTGCCGCCATTGGCCTGCTCAAACCGCCCCTGACGCACACTGGCAGCGCCGGTGAAAGCGCCTTTTTCGTGGCCGAACAGTTCGGATTCGATCAGCTCCTTGGGGATGGCCGCCATATTGAGGGCGATAAAGGGTTTGTCTTTGCGTGGGCTGTGTTTGTGCAGTGCCCCGGCAACCAACTCTTTACCCGTACCGGACTGACCGTTGATCAGCACACTGATCGATGAGCGCGACAAACGGCCTATGGCGCGAAACACCTCCTGCATTGCGGGGGCTTCGCCGATGATCTCCGGTGCCTTGACCTGAGGCTCGGCCGCTGCAGGAGCCTGCTCTGTGGCATGGTTGAGCGCCCGCTCCACCAGGGCAATCGCCTCATCTATGTCGAAGGGCTTGGGCAGATACTCGAACGCCCCGGCCTGATAGGCGCTGACGGCACTGTCGAGATCTGAATGGGCCGTCATTATGATCACCGGGATATGGGGATAATGCAGGCCGATACGTTCCAGCAGGGTCAGGCCATCGGTCCCCGGCATGCGGATATCCGAGACTATGACCTTGGGCTGGGAGATTTCCAGCGCCTGCCACAGTGACTCGGCGGCGGCAAAGCTGGCGCAGCTGAGTTTGGCGCCTTGCAGTGCCCGTTCCAGTACCCAACGAATTGAACTGTCATCATCGAGGATCCAAACCTGTTCACTCATATTGTTTCCTCTCTTGTTAGCCGCTGTGGTTGTTGATCGGCAATGTCAGGCTGAACTCTGTGTGTCCCGGGGCCGAATCGCAGTCGATACGGCCGCCGTGGAGCCTGGCAATATTGTGGGCGATGGATAGCCCCAGGCCGTTACCGTCCTTACGGCCTGTGACCATGGGGTAAAACAGGGTATCCACCAGTTCCGGGGCGATACCCGGGCCGTTGTCTATGATTGACAGCACCAGCACCAACTTGTGTCTCTGGTTACCTATGGTGACCTGATGGGCGGTGCGGGTGCGGATCATGATATCGCCGCCCTGATGCTCCAAGGCTTGTACTGCATTTTGCACTATGTTGAGGATTGCCTGTTGCAGTTGATCTTCATCCATAGGCAAGTCTGGAATGGATGGGTCGTAATCCTGACGCAGATGTATCTGTTGCGGCAGGGTCACACTCACCAGATTGATCACCTTTTGCAGTACCAGATGTATGTTCTGCAGCTTGTGCTGCGATGGTTTCTGTGGCCCCAGCAATCGGTCTACCAGGGCGCGCAGCCTGTCGGCCTGCTCTATGATGAGTGTGGTGAACTCCTTGAGCTGCGGCTCGCTAAGCTCGCGGGACAACAGCTGCGCCGCACCGCGCAGTCCACCCAGCGGGTTTTTGATCTCATGGGCAAGGTTGCGCACCAGATATTGGGCCGCCTGCTGCTGGGCATCCAGAGTCAACTGCTGGTGAATACGCCGCTGCTGATCCACCTGCCTGAGTTCCAACAGGCTCAAGGGCTTGAGCTGTTCTCCCTGCTCCAGAGGGATCAGTGTCATATCTACAGTGTGGTGCTGGCCATCCAGGCTGATGAGTTGGGCGGTATTGACCGTCAGCCCCTGACGTTCCAGCACTGCGCTTTGCAGCACCCTGGGTTCAACCCCTATGGCATGCAGATGCTCTGTCAGTACCTGCTCCTGCAACCTGTGGCGGGAGACGCCCAGCAACTGCTCGGCAGCGGCGTTGGCATAGCTGGGGAGCAGGTCACTGTCGATGACCAGAACGGCAGTTGCCAGATGATTGAGCAGGATATTTGTGTCCATAGAGTTTCCCATAGCAGGATTGCACCATAATGGTGCACCAATTCGGTGCAGGCCGCAAGCCAACAACTCTGTGGACTAACTCGAAATGCAAAGTAGCTAATTCATTGAAATAAAATTAGTTACTTGGCTTGGGGCCCTTCCCGGGAGCCGGGAAGGCGGGTTGCATCAGTCCGGCTTGGTGCAGAAAAATGGTTATGGGACTACTGGATGCAAGGACTTTGCCGTTTTGTTGCACCGCCTTGAGTTGCAGCGTGTGTTCGCCGCGGTCGATGTCCTTGAGCTGGAAGAGATTGCTGCGCTGAGCATCGCTGGTGGAGATGCCATCTATGTAGAGTTGCAGAAAATGACCCGATGCCAGCTCCGGCTCTACTTCTACCTGAACCTGAAAATCACCGGCGTTATCGCGAATGGTTTCTTCATGCTGTGGTGAAAGTATCTTCAACCCATAGCCGACCTGTTCCACTTCTATGGGATCGGGCAGAGCTTTAGGCGTTTCCAAGCTTATTTGATTCTGGGTCTTGTCGGTGAATTCCACTGCCTGGGCTTGGGGGGTGGGTTCATCACTGTAATGCACCTTGCCATCTTTATCGACCCACTTATAGACAGTCGCCTGGGCAACCAGCGACAGCAGTGCCAGGCTGATTATCATCAGAGTACGCATAAAGACTTCCCTTGTTATGCAGTTGTGAACTTGTTTCAGATTAGCCTGTTTATTGGCAAAAATCACTGCCTTTAAAGGCTGGCCTGAAAAACCTGTCGGCTCAGCTCAAGGTCGACCCGGCCGTCTTCCCCCAGTTGGGTCAGGCCCTGGCGCTCAAGGTTTTCCAGCAGCGGCGTTATGGCCTCGTGGCCTATGCCATAGTCACTGAGGTGAGTCTTGATTCCCATGGATTCAAAGAACAGCCGGGTTTGCTCTATGGCTGCATCTATGCGTTGTTCTTCGCTGCCGTCGCTGAGTTGCCAGACCCGTTCGGCATACTGCAGCAGCTTGGCGTGTTTGGCTGCTTTTCTCAGGCGCAGCATGGCCGGCAGCAGTATGGCGAGGGTCACGGCATGATCCAGGCCGTGGCGCACCGTCAGTTCGTGACCCAGCTTATGGGTCGACCAGTCTTGCGGAACACCGGCGCCGATCAGGCCGTTGAGCGCCATGGTGGCGCTGAACATGATATTGGCGCGCACCCGATAGTTTTCGGGCTCTGCCAGCGCCTTGGGGCCTTCCTCTATCAGAGTGAGCAGCAGGCCTTCGGCAAACCTGTCCTGTACCTTGGCGTCGACCGGGTAAGTCAGGTACTGCTCGGTCACGTGCACAAAGGCATCCACCACGCCGTTGGCAACCTGTGGTTGCGGCAGGCTGAAACTCAGTTGTGGTGCCAGCACAGAGAAGCGGGGAAACACCGAGGGATGACGAAAGGAGCGCTTGAGGCCAAGAGTGCTATTGCTGATCACCGCGCAGTTATTCATCTCTGAGCCCGTGGCCGGCAGGGTCAGCACAGTACCGAGCGGCAGAGCTTGGTCAATGTGGCGACCGTCGGTTTCCAGTATCTCCCAGGGCTCTCCCTGATAGGGCACGACGGCGGCAATAAACTTGCCCGCATCTATGATGGAACCGCCGCCGATGGCGAGAATAAAGTCCAGCTTTTGTTGCCTTATCTGCTCTACCGCCTGCAACAGCTGGTGGTACTCGGGGTTGGGGCTAATGCCGCCGAACTCGGCGCAGACACGTTGACCCAATACTAGGCCGACTTGGGTCAGGGTGCCATTGCGTTTGGCGCTTTGGCCGCCGTAGAGCAAGAGCACTCTGGCATCGTTGGGCACCAGAGTGTCCAACTGCTCCAGGCTGCTACGGCCAAAGAGCAAGCGGGTTGGATTGTAAAATTCAAAATCGTACATCTTGAACTCCTGTCAGCCGTGAGTATTGCCGCCTAGGGCGTAGGGACGTTGCCAGTCAAGCCAAGCATAGAGATGGGCGATATCCTGCATTACCCAAGTGGGAATCGCTTCAGCTTGTTTGGCTGACAGCTGCGCTGGCGCATCTGTTGAATTGGGCGCTGGCCTAGACTCGGATTGATGCATCTCTGTTACCAAGAATCGCTGGCGAAACAGCTGGGGCCAGGCCGCCAACTGCTGCTCTGCCAAATGCAGCGGCGGCTTTTGCTGCTGGCGTGCCACCAACACCAGGGTGCAGTGCAGCGTCAGCCCAAGCCAGAGAAAACTCTGCCAGTCCTGCAGCTCCCGCTGGCCTGTGTTGGGCTCGAGCTTCAAAAAGCCGACTTCTTGCCCCAGTTGCCTCAGCGCCGCATGGGACTGCCAGCGCAGGGCGTTGTCGGCTTTACCTGCATTGATACTGGCAAGCCAAGCCCGCTCCAGCTCGATAAAGTGGCACACATAGCTGTCGAGCCAGCGCCGGGTCCAGCTGGGAATAAACAGATGCATCGCCAGAAATGCCATCAGGGCGCCGGTAAAGGTGTCCAGCGCCCGGTAGAAGGCGATATAGGGGTCGCTTGGCAACAACAGGGTGATGGCAAACACCATCAGCATGGTGAGCCAGAATACATGGATCTCGTATCTGGCCTTGTAAAAAGTGGCAAAGGCCAGAAAGGCACTCAGGCAGGTGGCCGGTAATAACCAGCTACCGGCACCCAGATACCAGATAAGCCCCAGTGCCAACACAGAGCCGAGCACTGTGCCATAGAAGCGGCTCCAGATCCTGGCCTGCAACTGCCCGAGCGGCGCTACCATCAGCACTATGTAGGCGGTGAGCGTCACCCAATACCCCTGCGGCAGTTGCAGTAGTTCCACCACGGCCTGACAACACAGCAGAGTGAACAGAATTCTCAGGCCGTGGTGCCATTCCCGCGAGTGTTTCACCAAGGCCTTGCGCCATTGACTGCGAACGCTTTGGGCATCGGAAGGCCAGATAAGCTCCAGGCGCTCGCGCCAGTCGGCTGCCAGCGGTCTTTGGGGATCCAGCGCCAAGGCCAGGCGGTTGGCGGCATCCAATAACAGAGGTTGCGGCTTGTCACCCAAGGGCGGCGGCGTCGGCTTGATGCCTTTTTCCCTGTGGGTCTTGAGATCGTTGGCAAAATTGGTCAAATACTGCTGCAGTGCCGGGTTGGCGGCATCATTTTGTTGCAGCCTGCCTATACTCTCCAGAGTTTCTATCAGGATAAGATTCGACTCCAGTTGCCAGGCGATGCGTTGCACCTCGGCTTTATCCGGCATTTCCAGCAGCCAGTGGGCCAGTACGGCGATGGCATCATCGAGCTGTTCCCGCAAGGCCAGACGCTGGCCGACATTGGCGGCGTCCGAGTGGCTGAGTATATTGCACCAGAAGCCGAATTTGCGCTGCACACTGGCCAGCAGCTGTTCGCCTTGACGTATCGCCATCCAGGGCCCGGCGACGACGGCGCTGATGACTGCCAACCAGCTGCCGAACAGGCTTGAGAGCAACAACATCTTCCAGTCGGTACCCGACTCCAGCAGGTGCAGGCCGCAGATCAGGCAAAAGCCGGCGTTGTAGGTCAGCAGCTGAATGTATTTTCTTTGGTTTGAGCTGAGGCCATATAACAGGCCTATGGTGCCGAGTACGCTGATTCCCAGCCAAGGATGGATCAGGCTCAGCAAGGCCAGAGCGCTGCTGATACAGCAAAGGAATGCCGACTTGCTCAGCAGCCCGGCTCGTTTGGGATAAGCCAGGTTGCGTCCCTGGACGCCGACCAGCCAGGCACAGATCAGGGCGTTGACGCCGCTGGCACTGTCGCCGAGAAACGAAAACAGCAACAGGCCCGCCATCATGGGCAGCCCTATGCGTAAGCCTTCAGGAAGATCGGCACGATCAGGCAGCCATTGCAGCAGGTGCTGGAATAGATAGGATAGATTCACGTTACTTTGCTTTGACAGCAGAATGGTACAAGAGGGACACCATTCTACCTCATTTGAGTCTGCTTGAGTGCCGGGCGGTTAACAATTTTCCACCCGGCAAATCGATTCACTGGGCCAACAGGGCGAAGTGCTGACTGTGGCGCTTGGGATCAAAGCGCCAGGCAATGGCCAGCATGCCCATAGACACAGCCGCGAGCAGCAACCAGGAAAGCGTGAAGCTGCTGGAGCTGTCCTTGAGATAACCCGCCAGCAGAGGCGACAGGGATGCCAGCAGGTAACCTATCCCCTGAACAAAGGCCGTCAGTTGTCCCGCCTGACTGTAGTCGTCCAGATGGTCCAAAGTGACAATCAGACTCAAGGGGAAGAGGCCACCAATGCCTATTCCCAGCAGCGCAGCCCATAACCAGGGCAGGGCCAGTGGCATCAACGCCAGCCCGATAAAACCGCCAATTGTAGACAGGAGTAACAGCCATAGCAGTGGCCTTCTGTCATGACTGCGAGCCGCAAGCGTCGGCAGCAACAGGCCTGCGACCACTTCCATCAGCGTCAGAAACGCCAGCAATAGCCCTGCCTGAGTGGCTTGCCAGCCCAAGTCGATAAAGAAGGGCGCCAACCAAGCGAGCACACAAGTATAGGATGCTGTGCTCAGGCCAAAGAAAAGTCCCAACAGCCAGGCCCTGGGAATGCGGCTAAAGCTGCCTATGCCCACACTTGGGCTAACTCCCGGTTTTCCTGAAGTCTTCTTTGCTGCTGCCTTGTTGAAGCCCAGGGGGTGCAGGCCGTGTTTGCCCCAGAACCAAAATAGCATCGCCGGCAGACTCAACAGAGCCCAGAAGGCCAGCGCCGACTGCCAATGACCAAACCTGTGCTCAAGCCAAGGGCTAATGGCAGCAGCCAGGGCCGCTCCACCCATGATGGCGGTTACGTAAATCCCCATGTAACGCTCAATATGCTGGCTATAGCTGCGCTTGATCATTCCGGGCAGCAGCGCCTGAATAAGGGCGATACCTAAGCCGGCAATGATTGCGGTCAGTAGCAGTTGCAGGCCGCTGCCGGCCCAGAGCCGAGCCAGGTTAGCCAAGCCAATCAGTAGCAGCGACAGTAGCAGGGTTTGGCGCTCTCCCAGTCTGGCGGCCAGCTTGGCACCGATAAACATAGCGACTCCCATGGTCATCACGGGCAGCATGGTCAGCAGTGCCAAGGAACTGTAACTGAGGGGCAAGGAAGTCCGGATAGCCTCCAGCAGTGGGCCTATGGCCGCCATACTGGGGCGCAGGTTGAGGCCGAGAATAATTAAGGTCAGGATCAGCCACACAGGCTGCCATTTTGATGAGCTCATAGTCCATTTCCTTATTTTGCTAAATTCAGTTAAGCCGAACCCTTGGCCCCTTTTTCAGGGGCCAAACAGGGCTCTTATATCAGGAGAGTTTCAGCGCCGGCTGGGGCGCAGGCGATACCAGATAGCCGGAACAGGAAGTTTCATCAGCAATAGTGACGACATGATCAGGCCGATCCCCAGCCATTGATAGCTGTCCAGCTGTTCGCCGACCAAAAACACCCCGAGCGAGACGGCCACCACAGGGTTGATCAAGGCCATCATGCCCATGATTTGCGGTCCCAGATGTTTGATGGACCAGATCCAGGCCCAGTAGCTCAGCGCCGTGCTGAAGATGGCCAGCCAAGCGATGGCGGGCCAGGTCTTGGGCTCCGGTAGTGTGGGAGCCCCGGCCACTGTCCAGGCCAGCGGGATCAGCATCAAGCCGCCGAGCAACAACTGCCAAGTACTTAGTACCAGAAGATCGCCGGTTTGCCAGCGTTGCATCCAACGGGATGACTGAGCCACCAGCAGAGTGGCACTCAGGGCGCAGAGCACACCAATCATGTCCAGCTTGGCCGAAGGATTGAGCAACAAGATCACTCCACTCAGTCCCAGCAGTGCCAGCAAGGTCCACTTCAATGCCGGCCTTTGGCCATCAAGCAGCCAGGCCAGCAGCAGAAACATCAGTGGCAGTGTGGCCCCCAGGGTGCCAGCCACGGCGCCTGGCAGGCGGTAGGCGCCCATAAACAGCAAGGCGAAGAAGGCGCCGATATTACAAAATGCCAGCAAGAGTATTTTGCTCCAGGCGAGCGAAGGCAGCTTGGGTCGCAGCAGCAATAACAGGATCCCGGCAGGCAGGGCACGCCAGACGGCGACCCAGAAAGGGGACATATCCTGCAGGTACAGGCTGACCAGGGCATAGGTGGTCCCCCAGAAGACGGGAGCCAAGAGTGCGATTAAGTAGGACATTTCTTTTCTTAAAGTATCTTGATGTGAAGATATTTTAGAATTCAGTGCTGGGATAAGCAAGCCGCATTTGAAAAAGAGCTTTATTATCTCTGGATGATAAGTCCAACTGATTGAATATTATGTCAATCTTGGTAGGTTAGTTTACCCTGTTCATCATAGACCCGGGTATGCAGCACCTTGCCATTCGTGCCTATATCTTCCTGCAGATAGTTGCGCCCCTGTTCATCGAAGTAGCTCAGGGTCTGTGGTATGAGCTTGTCCCGGTCGAAACGTTTGCTCACCTGTAGCTGACCATTGCAGTGAAAGAGCTGTTCCTCGCCCTGCTTGGCGCCTCGACTGTAGGGGGTGCGTTTGCTCAAGGCGCCATTGCTCTCGCAATAACTGAGCCAGATGCCATCGGCGGCTATCGAAGGAAAGAAACCATAATGTTGCTCGGACTGGCGCTGGCCATTGCGCCAGAAGGTGTGCTGCACTGCGGTGCGCTGCCGACGGTCGAACAGGTAGTCCAACTTGAGCCGGCCGTTGGCGTAGTAACCTTGTTCCTTGAGTTTTCTGAGATTTTCTTCATCCAGATGCTCACTGAAGTTCTTTAATGAGCCATCGGGGAAATAGCTTTTCCAGACAGTGAATTTCTCGCCGTCCCGTTTGAACTGTTTCCTTCGCTCCCGTCCCTGCTCATAGGAGATGAATTCAATCACTGTACCCTGGTCGAAACGCTTGAAACTGTCGAGTTGGCCTTGGCTATCGTAGAGCCAGAGCTCTTGGCGCTCACCGTCTCGATACAACTCCCGGCTGCGTAATTGAGTTTGCTGGTATTGAAAGTTCAGCTGCCAACCGTGCAACTTGCCATTTTTATACCAAGCGCTTTGGTTTAGTAGACGCTCGGGCGGCGCGGATGTGCTGAAGCTGTAGCCATGCCGCAGGCCATCCTTGAACTGGGCTGCGCTATAGCTGGGGCGATCCGGCGCTCCCCAAATGGCAATGCCGCTGAAGGGTTCTCCTCGGTATCCGTCAATGCAGTCTTCGAGGTAATAACCCAGGGCGCCATTGTCATCCTTTACTTCCCGGCAGTGGATTGGCTCCAGCTTGTCAGCTTTAATCGGCAGTTGCACCTCAGAGTGACAACCAGCCAGCAGCAAGAGAGTGAGTAAAAAGAGGCTGTAATTCATAGCAGATCCTTGCTTAACGAAGTGGCTCATTGTCGCTGCCGTTACTGCTTGGCTCAAGTCTCTTGCCGATGGGCTGTTGGTTTTTTGACTCTTTAACATCGAAACCCGCCTTGGATCACATCTGCACAACAAGAGAGGGAGTAAGCTGGTCTTGTGTGCAAGTCATTGATTATAAAGGGTAAGTATTGCTTAATTTGCAATTCTACAAAATATAAGTGTAAAAAGAGGTGATGAGTATGAACGTGAATCGACGTCAGGCAATGGGCCAGATAGTAGGTTTGGTTGGAGTCGCCGCCGGGAGCTCGCTGATTGCGACCACAACCCTGGCAGCAGAGTCTTGTTCCGGAGATACCAGCATAGGGATCGGCAGTGAAGGGGGCGGAGAACTGGGTACCAAGCTACTGACCTATGTGAAATTGGACCCGATGGAAGTCGCCAAACTGGCCTATGAAGGTTATGGCCGCGGTGGTTGTATGTACGGTGTGTTTGATGCCCTGGTGAAGGCTTTGGCGGCCAAGGGGCACGAGGATGCCTGTAAATTCGCTGCTATCCCTACCAACCTGGCAGCCTACGGTGGCGGCGGTATCGCAGGTTGGGGAACCCTGTGTGGCTGCTTGAATGCGGCGGCTATGGCGGTCAACGTTCTGGGTGGGGTCAACCGCACTGCGGTGATCCGCTCCGTGTATCGCTACTATGAACACACAGCCATGCCGAGAAATGATGAAGCCTTCCTCAAGGCGATTGGCGCACCGACCCGTACAGACAACGCCGGTGAGCTATTGACCGCAGATAAGATAGGCCAGTCGGTTGCCAATTCTATTCTTTGCCATACCTCGGTGACCCACTGGTCGAAAGCGAGCAAGTACGGCTCCAGTCATCAGGCGAAACTGGAGCGCTGCGCTCAGCTGACGGCCGAGATTGCCTATGTCACTACTGACTTCCTCAATAAGTCGCTGGACAATGCCCTGGACGCTGAAATGGTGGCAGAGGGTAATGCCGAGTGTAGCGGTTGTCACAGCAGCACCAAACGTGAGCCGGATACCTACATAGGGGCCGATGTTAATTCACAGATGGAATGTCAGAGCTGCCACAGCGCCCATGATATTGGCGCCGGTTTGACCGGGGTTCATGAAGGTGCGTCCTGCAGCGATTGTCACTAGGAGGCTGTTATGAAACATAAGAGTTTGATAGTGGCGTCTTTGCTGTTGTGCTTGGGTGGTTGTGATTGGTTGGACGATGATGATGACCCTGTGGTTCCGCCTACGCCGGAGCCGGGGCAGTCTGTGTCCATCAATGAAGCCGAAAGCCTCAAGGTAGCACTGAGCGCCGTGGATCCTCAAAGCCAGGCGTTGACCTTTAGTCTGACCACGGCGGAAGGTAAACCTGTCAAGGATGCTGGCAGCAACTATGTGGTGATGTATCTCAAGATGCCGGCTGAGCAGGTATCAGCCTTCTCCATGCCTTGGCACAAGGGCGCACGTTTCGAATGCAGTGAAACCGTCGACACCTGTGCTGGCACCATGGAAGCGCTGGAGACTGAAGGCCAATATCGCTTTACGCCAGAAGGGCTTGAGGAGCTGAACCAGACAGAGGGTGAACTCAAGTTGGCGGTGATCCTCACCGGAGCCAAGGCCCAGAGTGCGCCTGAACTTATCAGCGCTCCCTGAATGATTTGAGTTTCAGAGCCTTAAAATAGTAGCGCCCCAGGATTGCTCCCGGGGCGCTTTTTTTATTATCCGATGGCTTGACTCATCGGTTGATTGCAGGGCAATTAGAGGCTGTAGTACAGCTCAAATTCGACAGGGTGAGTGGTACGGCTGACACGCTCGGCCTCGGCTTGTTTCAGCTTGAGGTAAGAGTCGATAAAGTCATCGCTGAACACACCGCCGCGGGTCAGGAACTCACGGTCTGCATCCAGAGCCGCCAGGGCGACTTCCAGAGATTCGGCCACAGTCGGGATTTCCGCTGCTTCTTCGGCCGGTAGATCGTACAGATCCTTGTCCATGGCATCACCAGGGTGGATCTTGTTCTGGATACCGTCCAGACCGGCCATCAGCAGTGCTGCAAAGGCCAGGTAAGGGTTGGCCATAGGATCCGGGAAGCGGGTCTCGATACGGCGAGCCTTAGGGCTAGGTACCACAGGGATACGGATAGAAGCGGAGCGGTTGCGGGCAGAATATGCCAGCATCACAGGGGCTTCAAAGTGTGGCACCAAACGCTTGTAGGAGTTGGTGCTTGGGTTGGTGAAGGCGTTCAGGGCACGGGCGTGCTTGATGATACCGCCGATATAGTACAGGGCAGTTTCAGACAGGCCACCGTACTTGTCACCGGCAAACAGGTTAGTACCGTCTTTAGAGAGTGACTGGTGAACGTGCATGCCGCTGCCGTTGTCGCCGACAATCGGCTTGGGCATAAAGGTCGCAGTCTTGCCGTAGGCGTGAGCCATATTGTGGATCACATACTTAAGCTCTTGAATTTCATCGGCTTTCTTTGTAAGTGTGTTGAAGCGCGTGGCGATCTCATTCTGACCCGCGGTAGCCACTTCATGGTGGTGAGCTTCCACAATTTGACCCATCTCTTCCAGCACCAGACACATGGCGCTACGCAGATCCTGTGAAGAGTCTACTGGTGCTACCGGGAAGTAACCGCCCTTAACGAATGGACGGTGGCCTGTGTTGCCGTCTTCATAGCTGGTGCCTGAGTTCCATGCCGCTTCTTTGGCATCTATCTTGACGAAGGTGCCGCTCATGTCGGTACCGAAACGTACGTCATCGAACAGGAAAAATTCTGGCTCAGGGCCGATCAGCACAGTGTCGGCGATGCCGGTAGAACGCAAGTATTCTTCGGCTTTCTTGGCGATGGAGCGAGGGTCACGCTCATACCCCTGCATAGTGCCGGGTTCGAGAATATCGCAGCGGATCAGTGCTGTGGTTTCTTCGGTAAATGGGTCCAGTACAAAGCTGTCTGGATCTGGCATCAGTACCATGTCAGATTCGTTGATCCCTTTCCAACCACCGATGGATGAACCATCAAACATCTTGCCCTCTTCAAAGAAATCAGCATCTACCTGATGAGTCGGGATAGATACATGCTGTTCCTTACCTTTGGTATCGGTAAAGCGTAAATCAACAAACTTAACTTCCAACTCTTGCAGCTGTTGTAAAACTGATTCGACTGACATTATCAAGCCTCCGGTAGGGTAAAGGGGGTGCCCTTTGTCAACTCTTAGTATTTAGCGTCTGGCGCCTTGTTGGTTTCTATTAAGCCAAACTCATGCCAAGATGCTAAGATATTGAAAATAAAGGGAGTGGTAAAATCGAGGGCTGGCGAGACAAGCGGGTTTGCACTATAATGGTGCGTACTGTGTTCCAAAAAGGTGCGCTCACCATAATGGTGCGTGCGCTTATTCAGTAGGATATTCATAGGTGTTTAAAAAATAATCCTGTGCGATAGCCCCTCGCTAGAGTAGAATGGCACGCTTTTTAAAGCAACCATCCGGGGAAATAGTGTTCCCCAGCATGATGCTAGCCCAGGTTTTATAAGGCCTGGAAGGCAATCGCTAAGCAGTCATAAAGCGGTTGTACCATTCAATTTATATTGCTGCATCCCACAGAACAGAGATCGTAAGAGGCAAAACTGTGTTAGAGAATTTACGTAACATCGCCATCATAGCGCACGTTGACCATGGTAAGACTACCCTGGTAGACAAGCTGTTGGCACAGTCAGGAACCCTGGCAACCCGCGGAGAAGCCACCGAGCGGGTGATGGACTCCAACGATCTGGAGAAAGAACGTGGGATCACTATTCTGGCGAAGAACACCGCCATTAAGTGGAACGACTACCGCATTAATATAGTAGACACCCCTGGACACGCCGACTTCGGTGGTGAAGTAGAGCGGGTTCTGTCTATGGTTGACTCTGTACTGCTGCTGGTTGATGCGCAGGACGGTCCAATGCCACAGACACGCTTCGTGACCAAGAAAGCATTTGCCCAAGGCCTTAAGCCTATTGTGGTTATCAACAAGATTGACCGTCCGGGTGCCCGCCCTGATTGGGTTATCGATCAGGTATTTGACCTGTTCGACAACCTGGGTGCTACCGACGAACAGTTGGACTTCCCTATTGTGTATGCTTCTGCTCTGAACGGTTTTGCCAGCTTGGATCCCGATGAAGCCAGTGAAGATATGACACCGCTGTTCCAGACTATCGTTGAAAAAGTATCTCCTCCGGATGCCGATGCCGATGGTCCATTCCAGATGCAGATCTCTCAGCTGGACTACAACAGCTATGTAGGGGTTATCGGTGTGGGTCGTATCAAGCGCGGTAGCGTCAAGACCAACCAGCAGGTCACTATTGTTGGTGCCGACGGTAAAACCCGTAACGGCAAAGTCGGCCAGGTTCTGGGCTATATGGGCCTGGATCGCCACGAAGTGGACAGCGCCAATGCCGGTGATATCGTTGCCATCACAGGCCTGGGCGAGCTGAAGATTTCCGACACCATCTGTGCCGTCGGTCATGCCGAAGCATTGCCACCTCTGTCTGTTGATGAACCAACCATGACTATGACCTTCCAGGTCAACACCTCTCCTTTCGCAGGTAAAGAAGGTAAGTACGTGACTTCACGTAACATCCTTGAGCGTCTGCAACAGGAGCTGGTACACAACGTGGCCCTGCGTGTTGAAGAAACCGAGAGTCCGGATCGTTTCCGCGTATCCGGCCGTGGTGAACTGCACCTGTCTATCCTGATCGAAAACATGCGTCGTGAAGGTTATGAGCTGGCGGTTTCCCGTCCTGAAGTGATCATCAAAGAGATCGACGGCGAGAAGTGCGAACCATACGAGCAACTGACCGTGGATGTGGAAGAAGAGCATCAGGGTGGCGTTATCGAGAAGCTGGGTACCCGTAAGGCCGACATGCGCGACATGCAGCCAGATGGCAAGGGTCGCGTACGTATCGATTTCATGATCCCAAGCCGCGGCTTGATCGGTTTCCAGACTGAGTTTATGACGGCCACTTCGGGTACAGGTCTGCTGTATCATACCTTCGACCATTACGGTCCATACAAGGGTGGCGATATCGGCCAGCGTACCAACGGAGTATTGATCTCCAATGCGACCGGTAAGGCACTGACCTTTGCTCTGTTTGGTCTGCAGGATCGCGGTCGTCTGATGATTGGTCATGCCGCCGAGGTTTATGAAGGCCAGGTGATAGGTATTCACAGCCGCTCCAACGACCTGACAGTAAACTGCCTCAAGGGCAAGCAGTTGACCAACATGCGTGCTTCAGGTACTGACGAAGCTCAGGTACTGACTCCGCATATCCAGATGTCTCTGGAGCAAGCGCTGGAATTCATCGATGATGATGAACTGGTGGAAGTAACGCCTAAGAGCATTCGGATCCGTAAGCGTCATCTGACTGAAAACGACCGTAAGCGCGCCAGCCGCGGTTGATTGTGGTTGCGTTCGAGGTGATAGCCTCACAGTGAATAAAAAGCCCCGCTAAGCTAGCTTAGCGGGGCTTTTGTTTCTCAAGATTAATCCTCTATTTGTCCCCTGCGATATTGCTGCTGCCATTGCTTGGGGGACAATCCCGTCCAAGTTTTAAAATGACGACTAAAAACAGCGATCTCGGCATAACCTAATTGCAGTGCCAGTTCGGTAATGGTTTGGGTGCCATAACTGAGTTGCTGTTTAGCGATATTTTGTCTGACTTCTTGCAGCAATTGACGATAGCTAAGCCCAGTCTCTTTGAGTCTTGCCTGTAACGTGCGCTCGTGTACCCCCAGCGCAGTTGATACCCTTTCAATACAACACTCTCCGGTTGGAAGTAATCGGTGAATTAAGTCTCTTGCCTGATCGGCCAGATTATCGGGATAGCGGCTCTGTAAATATTGTAGATGTGACTGAAAATGGCGGTTGAGTGCTCCCTCATCGTGATAGTTACGCCCGGTTAATTGTGCAGTTTTAAGTACTACGCCATCAAAGGATTCACGAAAGCGCACTAAGTGGGCAAAGTGCTGGGGTTCAAGTTCGCTGGGCTTACTTTGACACAAATGTAAGGGGATAGTGTTGATGTTGATATTCAGCAGGCTTGAAACAAACATTGCCAGTTGTGCCACGCTCAGTTGCATCAATTGTTCAATGCCACGGCAGTGAACATTAATTGATAAGACAAGGCGTACCATATCTCCCTGTGGTTGCAGTTGTAGCGAGATACCTGAGGCGTGCAGGTACAGATAGTCATTCACTTTTTCAAGAGCATCGGCCACGGTTGCTGTGCGGGAAATCAACATAGGTAAGTCACCGAGCACATGTAAGGTTTGCCGTTTGGCAAGCATAAGTCCGAACAGCGGCTGTTTACAGCCTAGGGCGGCGATTTCCAATAACTCGGCTAGTCGTGGATAGGCGATATAGATATTGGGATCGCGAAACTGTGCCTGACGTAATCCTGCTTGATGGATCATTTCTATGGGGTTTTCACCCAACTCCAGGACCAGTTGCTCAAATTGGGCAGCTGCACCGCTACGGACTAGGTACATGGGGCGTTAAGTTCTCTTTGGTATAAGAATCGCAATATATCAAATTTCATTCGTAATAAGTCAAGAAGATGTGCAATTAATCATCTAAATTACTATTACCTTAATAATGAAATTAATAAATATAAAAAGAGGACATCTATGCGTTTACTGAATAAAACCGCAGTGGTGACGGGGGCTGCAGGAGGCATAGGGCAAGCAATTGTCCGTAAAATACTCGCCGAGGGAGGGAGAGTCGTTGCCGCCGATCTGTCAGTTGATTCGCTCAAGGTCTTTAACGATTTTCCCACTGGTAAGTTGGTGACTTTTAGTGTCGATGTGGCCGATTACAAGCAAGTTGAAACTATGGTGGCACATGCGGTTACCCGGTTTGGTCAGCTTGATATTGTGATAAATAATGCCGGTATTGGCTCGGCCAAACCCTTGTTAGAACATGATCCTTTGGGCGATTTCGACTCAGTTACCAATGTGAATCAAAAAGGCGTATATCACGGCATTGTGGCCGGTGGACGTCAATTTCGCGCTCAAGGTACTAAAGGCGTGATCCTTAATACTTCGTCTGTCTACGCAACAATTGCCTCGGAAATGACTTTTACCTACAACGTCAGTAAAGCGGCCGTCGATATGATGACCAAATGCGCCGCGCTTGAGCTTGCCCCATTGGGCGTTCGTGTTTGCGCCATTGCTCCCGGTCGTGTCGATACTCCTATGCTGCGTCAATACGAGGCACTGGGACTCTGGGAACACATTCGTAAGGAACAAATGCGTCAGGAGTTTACTCTTCCGAGCGAGATAGCAGATGTGGCGGTATTTCTGGTGAGTGACGAGGCCAATTGCATCAACGGCTGCACAGTGCATGCTTCCGACGGTTTTGAGAATTTTAAATATCCATTGCAGAAGGAGTGATAGCTCGACCCATCAACCCAATAAGAACATGAGGAAGGCAAATATGGCTTTACCGGAAGTGATTAATCATCAAGATTTTTTATTAACCCTCAATACTAACGAAGAGCAGATCATCAAAGATGCGCTGCCGGGCGTTGATGTGTATCCGTTATTTTTAGACCCTGAAAATGGTGTTTGGGTGATCCGCGCTAAGTTTAAGCCGGGTATCACCTTACCCAAGCATTTTCATACAGGCGTAGTGCATTTTTATACCTTGGCGGGTCGGTGGCACTACCTCGAATATCCGGAACAACCCCAAACAGCCGGCAGCTATCTGTATGAGCCGGGTGGTTCTATCCACACTTTCCATTGTCCCGCCGATTCTGAAGGCGCTGATGGTGTGATGGTGATTACCGGTGTCAATGTTAACTTCGATGCCGATGGTAACTTCATGTTTATCATGGATGCCGGTTGGATTGAGCAGGCTCTTCTGGCTGCCGCCAAGGCACAAGGCATCAAGCCTCGTTACATTAAACCCGGTGCGCCGGCATCTATGAGCGATACCAAATAGGAAACCATTATGAGTTTGATGAATGCAATCGTGTTGCAGGATGGTGAAGTCACTCTGCAACAGGTCGAATTACCTAAGCCACAGGCAGGCCAAGTGTTGGTACGCAGTCTTGCCTGTGGTATCTGTGGCTCGGATATTCATATTGCGCGCCACTATAACGAAGTATTCGATTTTTACCGCAAACTAGGCATGATGCCTGAGGGGGCTGATAATCATGTTCCTGTGATGCTGGGACATGAGTTTTGTGCTGAAGTGGTTGAATTTGGTCCCGAAACCCAGCAAACCCTAGCCCTAGGCACCCGAGTTACATCGGTGCCAATCCTGATGAGCCAAAATGGTGCTGGCGTAGGGGTGACTCCCGGCGTCAATGGGGCGTATTCAGAATACTTTATTCTCGATGAAGCACAGCTGCTGCCAGTGCCGGATCATCTCCCGGCTGAAGCTGTGGCGCTGACAGAGCCACTGGCTGTAGGCTTGCATGCCGTCAATCGTGGTGAAGTCGGCACCGAAGATACTGCCTTGGTCGTTGGTTGTGGGCCTATCGGTTTAGCGGTCATTTCAGCGCTGCATCTGCAGGGTGTAGGTAATATTATTGCGGCTGATCTTCAGGGCGAAAAACTGGCATTAGCCCGTGAATTCGGTGCGACTCATTGGGTTGATCCGGGTGAACAAGATGAAGTGGCATACGCTGCTGAAGTTGCCGCGGGTAATCGTGTGGTGATTTTCGAGTGTGTGGGTATTCATAAACTGATCGAAGGTTTTGTGAAGCGTGCGCCGGCCAATGCGACCATAGTGGTAACGGGGATCCACACTGCTGAAGCGAACATCAACTATGCCTACGCTACAGTGAAAGAGCTGGATATGCGTTTCTCATACTACTATCAACCACATGAGTTTGCTCAGTGTTTGCAGGAATTGGCCGAGAGCAGGGTGCCTTGGAATAAGTTGCTCACAGGTAAAGTTGGGATGGACGGCGTATCGGGTGCATTCAAACAGCTTATGCAGCCGAATCAACATATTAAAGTCGTGATTGAACCTTGGCGTGATGGTGAGCTGCAAACGCTCAATTAATCATCCAACACCTTAACTCGAATTCAGCCGCTAACTTATAAAGCGGCTTTTTATTTATTTTACGCTTCATTATGGTGGGGCTGGTAATCTCAAGCAGGCTCGCTAAATCGCGATGTTGATCAATTTAGATTTGCCGGGGCATGGCCCCGGCACTTTATCGACCAATCAAAGCTGCAGATACTGCTTCAGCGGCAGATCCCGGTAGCGCTTGCCGCCGGCGGCCACTATGGCGTTGGTCAGGGCCGGCGTGACCGGGGGGACACCGGGTTCGCCCACACCGCCGGGGACCTCGGTCGAGGCGATAATTTGTGTTTCTATCTCAGGGCATTGCGGCAACCGCAGTAGTTGATAGTCGTGGAAGTTCGACTGTTGCACCTTGCCATCCTTAAAGCTGATTTCGCCCAACATCGCCAGGCTGAGGCCGAAGATGACCGCGCCTTCCAGCTGTGAATGCACTCTGTCAGGGTTAACCACAGTGCCGGCATCCAGCACTGAGATGGCCTGCAGCACCTGCAAACGCTCACCATCCAGTTTGACCTTGATGGCGACCGCCACATAGCTGACAAAGCTGCGGTGCACCGCAAACCCCCAGCCTTCGCCTGCCTTGGCCGGTGACAGTGCCATACGTTTTTCGGCGGCGTCTATGACCGTCAGATAACGAGCGACATCCACAGGGTGACGGCTGAGTTCTTCGCCATAGTTACCGTATTTGAAGCCCTGATTGGCAAAGTTCTCCACTCTGGGTTGCCCCAAAAGTTGTCGCCACATGGCCGGGCAACTTTGGCCGGTGCGCAGCGCCAGTTCGTCGACAAAGCTGCCGATGCCGAAGGCATGCTGAATGTTGCACACAGAGCGCAGCCAGCCTATACGGGTGTGAGCCTCGGCCTTGGCGGTTTCGCAGCGCAGCGACGGCAACTGAAATGGCAAGTCGATAAAGCCCAAATCCAGTTCTCCGTCCGAGGGCTCATCCACGCCTTCGGCAAAGGTGGAACTGATGGAAGGGAAGGCGGTGCGCGACAACAGAGCCTCCACCTTGCCATCATCACTGAGCAGCGCCTGATAATGCTGGGCGCTGATGGCGTGCAGATAGCCGTTTTGCAGCTCATCTTCCCGGCTCCAGAACACCTTCACCGGCTTGCCGCTGCGCTTAGCCAGCAGCGCCGCCTCGACGCTGAAGTCCGGCTTGGACTTACGGCCAAAGCCGCCGCCCAGCAGGGTGACATGCACCTTGACCTGCTCCTCCTTCAGCCCCAAAGCGGCCGCCACATTCTGCTGGGTACTCTGGGGCGTTTGGCTGCAGGCCCAAACTTCACAGCCATCCTTGCTGACTCTGGCGGTGGCTGCCGGCGGCTCCATCATGGCGTGAGCCAGATAGGGCACAGTGTAATCGGCGCTGAGCGTGCGCTCTTCTGGCCAGCTTGCGGGAGGCTGGCCCAGCTCACGCCTGACTTTGCCACTCTGTTGTACTCGCTGTTTCAGGGTGGCGATAAACGCCTGGGAGTCGTGCTTGTCGTTGGGGCTTTGCTGCCACTGGATCGTCAGTGCCTTGCGGCCTTCAAGGGCGCTCCAGCTGTTGTTGGCCAGCACAGCCACACCGCCAAGCGGCTGGAAGGCAGGTGCCCCTTTGGGAGCGGGCAGGCTGATAATATCCACCACACCGGGGAAGACGCGGGCCTTTTTATCATCGACACTCGCCGCTTGGCTGCCGAGCACAGGTGGCCGGGCAATCGCAGCATAGAGCATGCCTTCCAGACGTATATCCTGGCCATAGATGGCGCTGCCATCCAACATGGCATCCATATCCACTATGGTGCGTGACTGACCTATCTGGGTGAACTCTTTTCTGGGTTTGAGCCTGAGTTGGCTCTCATCCGGAAGCGGCAGCTTGGACGCCGCCAGCGCCAGTTCGCCATAGCTCAGGGAGCGGCCGGACGCCTTGTGAGTCACTCTGTGAGCCTTGGCGCTGACTTCTGCGACCGGCACTTGCCAATGCTCGGCGGCAGCCTGTTCCAACATGGTGCGCGCCATGGCACCCATCTGCCGCATTCTGTCGTAGTGTTTACGTATGCTGCGACTGCCATCCGTATTCTGGCTGCCGTAACGCTTGTCGGCCAAGCCCTGCACCACCACGACTTTGTCCCAGTCGGCTTCCAGTTCATCGGCCAGCACCTGAGGTATGCCTGTTCGTATGCCCTGACCCATTTCCGAGCGATGGCAGGTGAGGTAGACCTTGTCGTCTTCACCGACGGCGATAAACAGATTCAGAGGTTGCAGCTTGTCCTGCGCCAGGCTCATGGGGCTCCAGCCCAGGGCGCTGCTGCCCAGCATCAAGGCACCTCCACTGGCGCCAAAGAGTTTCAGCACATCGCGACGGCTGAAGTTTTCCACTGCGGTAAATCGGCTCATGAGCTCTGCCCCCCTTTGACGGCGACATCCTTGATGGCGCTGCGGATCCGGGTATAGGTGCCGCAGCGGCAGATATTGCCGGACATGGCATCGTCTATCTGTTGGTCACTGGGGTTGGGCGTTTCACTCAACAGCGCCGCGGCAGACATGAGTTGCCCTGTCTGACAGTAACCGCACTGGGGTACCTTGTGTTTGCTCCAGGCGGCCTTCAGCGCCGGATTTTCCAGGCCTTCTATGGTGGTGATGTTCCTGCCCTCGGCACTTTTGAGACTGGTGAGGCAGGCTCTGGCGGGCTTACCATCCAGATGTATGGTGCAGGCACCGCAGAGTCCGGCGCCACAGCCGAATTTGGTGCCAGTCAGTCCCAGGAGATCCCTGAGGGCCCATAGCAAGGGCATATTGGGATCGGCCTCGACCGAAAACAGTCTGCCATTGATTTTGAGTTGCGACATTGTTCACTCCTTGTGCTGGTTGAGGCGTCTGAGATCTGCGCCCGTGTCTATGTCGATGGCGGCGCGGTGCAGCACTATCCGGCCCAGTCGTTGTTGTTGTAATTTCTCGGTCAGCAGGGCCTTGGCCCCTCGGTCACCCTGCAGTTGGCAAAGGGCGTTGAAGTCTGTGGCATTAAAGATAGCAGGCGCGCCGGGGGCGTCCCGGTAAAAGGCGCTGCTGCTGAGTTGGCTGCCCAGCCAACAGTCGAGCAATTCAAGGTAATCGGCGCTATTGAGCGCAACCTGATCGGCCAGCGCCAGTAGCAGGGCATCGGCGGAGCAGGCCTTGGCTTGCTCCGCAGCCAGGGCGATGGAGTGCCCCAACCCCTGTTGCCAGAGGGGGTTGAAACGGCAGTTGGCATGGGGCGGCAACAGCGCTTGCAGTTGCTCCTTGTGGCCGCCGAGTATGGTTAGCAGCGGTAGCAGCTCAAGCTTGGGGTACTTCTGGCTTGCCTGAGCGCGCATCTGCTCCAGCGCTTGCCAACTGAGGCGCAGCAGCGGCGTGCCATGGCTGTCCTGTGCTGCCAGTTTGGCGTGGCCGGGCACTGAGTCATCGGCGGCGAAGCGGCTTGATGCTCCGGCGGCCAGTAACACAGGCAATAGCCTCATGGCATCAGGCCCTCAAGCCCAGTCATGGGCGCATCAAACAAAACCCCGTGGCACTGGGCCAAAATGCTGAGGGCGATGGCCCCCGGGAGTTCGCCGCCGAGTGCCAGTCCGGCGGGCGCCGCCAGCGGCACGGTAAAGTCTGTCAGCGTAAGGCCGGCATGTTTGAGCACTTTATCGCGCCTGTGAGTTGGCCCTAATAGCGCCAGATAGCGTGGGCAGCTTACTTGCAGCCGTTTGAGAATGGCGCTGTCGAGCTCGACATTGTGGTGCATCACTATGGCGCCGTCCTGACGCTTGAGCCAATCGGCATCCAGCTCGTCGGTGCCGAGCTTGATTATGTCGCAACCGGCAAAGTCATGGCGGCGGGCGTAGGCGGCTCTGGGGTCTACGACGCTCACCTGCCAGTCCAGTTGCAAAGCCATCTGCGCCAGCGGCTTGGCATCCAGACCGCCGCCGAAAATCCCAAGCGTAGGTTTGGGGCCCACGGGTACGGTTAACCAGCTCTGTTGCCCGTTCTGCCCAGTCTCTGGACTCCAAATCCCGGTGCGGCGAAAGTCATTGGCGGGGAAAGGCAGAGGTTCGGCACCGGTTGAGGGTGAACCTTGGGATAAAAAGCGCGCCTCAAGGGCCGCGGGCGCTTCACCGGCTTTTGGCATCAACAGCTGCCAGAAGCCGGATTGACCGGCATTTAGAGCCTGGCGCAACTCATCGAGTGCCAGAAAATGATTCTCCCGCCCCAGAGGCAGCAGGCAGATGTTTACCAAGCCGCCACACCCCAGTTGGTAACTGGCGTCCTGATCGTCGCGGGCGTCATAACAGACCTCCACCACCCTTTGTTCCGTCAGGGCCTTGTGTGCCTGATGGCGCAGATCGGCCTCCAAACAGCCGCCGCTGAGGATCCCCAGGCTCTGGCCCAGGGGATGAAACAGCATCATGGCTCCGGGTTTGCGATAAGAAGAGCCTTGTACCGAGGTGATCAGCGCCAGCACCCAGGGCTCGTCTGCGCTGAGAGCCCATTGTTGCAGCAAGGTTTGCAGATGGTGCGCCATAAACTTCCCATGTTTTTGGTGGAGAAGTTAGCATTGCATAAAATAGCACCGGGAAACAATCTTGCCGGGTGTGGCAAGTCAGGGAGGGGCAGTGGAACTCGGCGGCAAGCGTAATAAAAAGGCCCGCCTGTCGGCGAGCCTGAGTGGTTAAGTTTAGTGACCTACATAGTCGATCATCTGCAGCAGTTGCATCCGAACCGCATCCGGCGTTTGGCTTTCCCAGAAGCCGGAGGTATAGGCTATCAAGGGCAGCAGGAACAGCAGTCCAAGGACCAGCAGCATTACCGACTTGGCCGACCAGAAATGATGGCGGCTCAAGCCGAACCCCAGCGCCGATTTTTTGGGGCAGGCGGCTACGCAGCGCATGCAGGCCTGGCATTCATCGCTGTGCACTGTATTTTTGGTATGCACTATGATGCCGGCCGGACAGGCGCGGGTGCACTTGTCGCATTTCATCCCCTTGGACTCTATCAGGCAATGCTCCGGGGCGCGGCGGATTTTCAGCGGGCTGAGAAAACTCAGCAGTCCCAGCAGGGCGCCATAGGGGCATAGGTAACGGCAAAATCCCTGACGGCGCCAGGCGACAATGGCAAGGATCAGGCCAAAGCAGGCCAGGGTGATGAGTCCCGGAGTGATGAAAAACAGCGCCATCTTGAGATCGGCTATCTTGTGATAATTACTTTCCAGGTAGCCGGGGATCCCCATAGACGGCATGCCCAGCACTATGTAGAGCAGCGCCGCCAACAACAGATACTTGAGCATACGCAGTGGCCAGTCGAGCCAGGCAGGCGGCATAAATTCGCGCTTGATAAAGCGTTTACGCAGGCGATAGAGGTACTCTCCGGCCAACCCCAGCGGGCAGGCCCAGCCACAGAAGGCCCGCTTGCACAGCAGTCCGGTCAACAACACCACCGCCAGCATCACGGCCGCCGCCGGATGGGTTTGATCCCAGAGTCCCAGGGTGGCTATCGCCTTGAGTTCTATACCGCCGGCGATGGGCAGAAACGCATCCACCACATCCGGGCGCCCAATCCAGGGCGTGATTCCGGCCTTGAGCATCAGGCTGTTGATGGTGTACTGAATCGCGACCAGAAACAGCGCCAGCGCCAACAGGTGCTGGCAGCCGCTGCGCAGGTTATTGATCCTGGGCTCGGATTGCAGCAAGCCGGGGCGCAGTTGCTGCAGCAATGCCAGGCTACCAACGGCTGTCAGCGTGGCCAGCAGCAACATGGGGCTGCTGCCAATCAGCAGCGCGGTTAAAATCAGCAGCAAGGTGAGGCCGGCGCCGAAACGGCGGCCGCTCCACCAGAGTTGGCTGACACCATAGAGGAGTGCCAGCATGAGGGTGAGCGATTCGGTCAGTGTCATGAGAATAGAGGCCAGCAACAAACGACTGCCTATTGTGAACTCAAATAAGGGCACAAGTTCTTGAGTCAAAAAAGGAAGTGTGCAGCAGATCCAAGTTTGCATTCGCAGATGGAGAAATTCGTGCACTGGCTCACAGCTGAAAAAAAGCCCCGCGGTGCGGGGCTCTCTCTATGGCTTGACGGTCAGTTACCCGACTCCATTGCCGCGATAAAGCGGTTGGACTCATCGATGGATTTATTCATCTCTTTGATAAGGCCGGAGATATCGCTCTGCAGACTGGCAAACTCACCCTTGATGGCCCCTATGGTCTGGGCGTTGAGGTTATGCTTGAGGTAGAGCATGTTGTCTTTCATTGAGGTCAGGATAGGAGGCATCTTGCTCTCGGCACGGCGCATGCTGCGGATCAGCTGTTCGTAGGAGCGGCGGGTCTCTTTCAGCTTGGCCTGGCTCTTACTGCGCAGGCTGGCCTTGCTGATCTCACCGATTTCCCCTTGCCACTCATCGAACAGGGCTTCGGCCACATCTTCCACCTTGTTGATACGGTTGCTGACATCATCGGCGGCTTCCTGAGCCGACTCATACTCGTCTTTGGCCTTGTTGTAAGCCTTTTCCAGATCGCCGCCGTCATGGTTCAGCAGCGCCTGCATCTCTTCCAGTGCCGAACTGAACTGCTCCTGTGCTTCCTGTTGCGATTCTTTGGCGTCTTTGACCCGGTCGACCATGATGTCACGTTTGTGATAGCCAACCTTTTCCATGGCGCCGTAATAGGCACTCTGGCAACCACCCAGCAGCAATCCCAGGCTGACCAGGGCGGTGGTGAGGATCTTGTTCATAAGCTTTCTCTTTTCTCTATTTATGCTTTGTATTTGGCGGCATCTATGATGCACCAGAGATGGGCGATGGCACCTATGATAGCAGGAACTACCAACCACCAGAGGGCGTAACCTGTGACTGTCACCAGAAAGAAGATCAGTGCGGCCAGGATCCGCCCCTGAACCAACTGTCCCAGACCCGGGAAAAATACGCTTGCCAGCGCGGCAATCACATTGCCCGCCGATCCTTGTTGTGACATTAACTCTCTCCTTTAAATTATGGGAGAAGCGCTGAACGACGGGTCTTGGCGCATGCCTATGCATAGCGCTGGCGTCATTCTCGGCTTCCTTTGCCCTGCTGCAGTGGCAGCATCACACTTTGTAATCAGGGCATTATTGTACGAAGATAGCGACACTAGACCCAGAGGATCAAGAGAAAACCGTGAGCAACAAGATAGATACCCGCAATTTCAGCTTGTTTATGAAAGGCTGCTGGCACTTCCTGCTGCACCTGAAACAGAGATTGCAGGACGATCAAATCAATATCCGAGCCGGTCATCTGGCCTATGTGACCCTGCTGTCGCTGGTGCCCATGGTGGCCGTTACCATGTCTATGCTGTCGGCTTTCCCTGTCTTCAAGGGGGTGCGGCAACTGATAGAAAATTTTATTTATCAAAACTTTTTGCCGGCCGCAGGTGATACGGTTCAGGTTTATATCAACGAGTTTGTCGGCAACGCCTCCAAGGGTACGGCCGTCGGTATAGGGGCCTTGGTGGTGGTGGCCATTTTACTGATCTCCGCCATCGACAAGGCGCTGAACTATATCTGGCGCACCAAAGAAAAACGCCAGACTGTCGTGTCTTTTTCCATGTACTGGATGATCCTGACGCTGGGCCCCGTGCTGATGGGTGCCAGCCTGGCGGCCACTTCCTACTTGGTATCGCTGAAAATATTCAATGAAGCCGATACTTATGGTGTAGGTAGTTTCTTTGTCGCGCGTTTGCCATTTCTGTTTTCTGTCGCGGCCTTCCTGCTGCTTTACACTGTGGTGCCCAACCAAAAGGTGAAGCTGCTGCATGCCCTGCTCGGGGCCATAGTGGCTGCCTTGCTGTTTGAGGCGGGCAAGAAAGGCTTTGCCCTGTATGTGACTCACTTCCCCAGCTACGAGGCGATTTACGGCGCCTTAGCGACGATTCCGATACTGTTTGTCTGGGTCTATCTATCCTGGATGATAGTTCTGATGGGAGCCGAGATCACCGCTTCTTTGCCGGAATTCCTCGATGGCGAAGAACCATTGGAGCCGCTGGATGATGAACCCGGATCGGCATAATCCGTTTGCCCGCGACTGGCTGGAGGTTGGTGGTGGCCACCGCCTGTATCTGGCGCAATTCGGCAACCCGGAAGGCATTCCGCTGCTGTATCTGCACGGCGGGCCCGGCGCCGGTTGCAGCCTTGAAGAGTTGGCGCTGTTTGATCTGCGCCGCTTTCGCTTATTGTTTCTGGATCAAAGGGGCGCAGGCTTATCGCGTTCCGAGAAAGGCCTGGCGCAGAATCACTTCCAGGGCCTGCTCGATGATCTCGAGTCGGTCAGAAAGGCGCTGCAGTTGCCGCGCTGGTGTCTGGCGGGGGGCTCGTTCGGGGCAACCTTGGGGCTGGTGTACGGCGGTTTATTCCCTGAGCGGGTCATAGCCCAGACATATTGGGGCAGCTTTATCCCCTCTGCCGAGGGCCGCGATTGGCTCTATGGTGCTGCTGGCGCCGCCAGCCGTTTCCCGGTGGACTATCATGGCTTTTCCCGCTGGCTATCCAGGAGTGAGCGCAGCACTGCGGCGCTGCTGGAAAGTTATGCCAAGGGATTTACCTGCCTCAATGCCCAGGATTATATCCGCAGTTGGTTGCGCTGGGAGCAGCATCTGTCTTTACCCGGGGGGCTGTTGCCGCCGCCAAGGGCGCCTAGGGACAGCAATATGGCCAGAATCGAACTTCACTATGCCCGCCATCACTATTTCGAAGCCATGAGTCTGTTTGATGCAGGGCTCAATAACTGGCCGAAACATACCCGCTTGCTGCAGGGGGAAAACGACTGGGTCTGTCCAACTCACTTGCTGCAGGCTCAGCTTGCGCGCCAGAGCTGCCCGATCGAGTTGCAGCTGGTGGCCGGAGGTCATCACTCGCTGGTGGATGATAAAATGCGTCACGCCGTGGTTGCAGCCCTGTGTGCTATGGGCGACACTGCGGCCTCTTGTGAAGCAGAATTAAGGAGTCAGGATTGATCGCCCTGATACAGAGAGTCAGCCGTGCCAAGGTAACGGTTGCCGATGAAGTGACCGGCGCCATAGATAAAGGTTTGTTGGTATTGTTGGGCGTTGAACGCCAGGATGATATGGCGGCGATGGAAAAGCTGGCCACCAAGGTGATGAATTACCGGGTGTTCAGCGATGACAACGGCAAGATGAACCTCAATCTGACTCAGGTTGGCGGGCAGTTGTTGGTGGTGTCGCAATTTACCCTGGCGGCCGATACCAGCCGCGGTCTACGTCCCAGTTTCTCGGGTGGTGCCAGTCCGGCTCAGGCCGAAGAGCTCTATGAAGCCTTTGTGGCATTTTGCCGCAGCAAGGGGGTGACCACAGAAACCGGCCGCTTCGCTGCCGATATGCAGGTGGAACTGCTGAACGACGGGCCAGTGACCTTTAATCTGAGTGTTTGATATGTCTGAGCCATCACTGCTTAAGCAGCTGGAAACCACCTGGCATGGCACCATCCCCGTCAGTGCCTTTATGGGGATCCGGCCACTGGCTTTTGATGGCACAGAATTTCGTGTCGGTGCACCGCTGCCGCCCAACATCAATCTGCATCAGACCATGTTTGCCGGCAGTATCTATACCCTGTGCACTCTGTGTGGCTGGGGCATGCTCTGGCTGCAACAGCAGCGGGCCGGAGTGAGTGGTGATATAGTGCTGGCCCAGGCCGAGATCCGTTATCGGGCGCCGGTGACTGCCAATCCCGGTGAGTTGATCGAGGCCAGAGTCAGCTGGCCGGGCGTGTCACTGACGCCTTTGAGTGAAGGGCGCAGGGTCAAAGTCAGGCTGGAGGTGGAACTCTGGAGTCGCGGCCTTTGCTGTGCTTCTTTCTTGGGGGTTTACGTCAGCCAGCCCAAGCAAGAGCCGACCCTGTCCTAGCTGGGATTACCTAGGCTTACAGGTTCGGTTTTAACCTTGTAAGCCTTGAGTGATAAGCCCTGGATAACAGCCTTTCCTTTCTAAAAAATCGAATTTAATATCAAATTTTCTCCGCTTTTTTTCTATTTTATCCATCAGTAAACTGCTCAGCATAGATTGGAGCAAAAGCTCTGACTCAAACAAATTCCTGAATCGAAGCGGAGCAGTATCATGAGCAAAGTATTAGTTTTGAAATCCAGCATCCTGGGTGGTTACTCTCAGTCCGGTCTCTTGGTCGACCATCTGATCAAGCATTGGCAGGAGCAGGGTTCCAGCATCACAGTCAGGGATCTGGCGGCCGAGCCGCTGCCGGTACTGGACGGTGAAATTGCCACCGGCCTGCGCGGCGGCGAACAGCTGAGCGAGCGCCAGCAACAGGCGTTGGCCTTGTCTGATGAGCTGATCCAGGAACTGAAAGATCACGACACTCTAGTAATAGCTGCGCCCATGTATAACTTCGGTATTCCGACTCAGTTGAAAAACTGGATTGACCTGATTGCCCGCGCCGGTGTGAGTTTCAGTTACACAGAAAATGGCCCTGTGGGTCTTATCACTGGTAAGCGTGCGGTAGTGATCACTACCCGGGGTGGGGTACACAAAGACTCGACCACAGACCATGTGGTGCCTTATCTGAAAACCGTGCTGGGCTTTATTGGAATTACCGAAGTGGAAACCGTCTACGGTGAAGCGCTGAACATGGGCCCGGATGCCAACGCTAAGGGTATTTCAGCAGCCAAATCTTCGCTGGCGGCCATCTCTGCCTGAGGCAAACATCTCTTCCACCATCAATCTGAACGCCAGTTGCTTGACTGATTTGGTTCTACTGCCCCGGAGGTGACTCCCCGGGGCTTTTTTGTGACGGCTTGTCCGGCTCGAGCGCCTCGCTGCAAAGGGGGCAAGCGGCATTAACCCCTTCGGCGGGCCACTGCTCGCGATAACGTACCCGCGCAGAGGCTTGGCCGCGATGTTGGCTTATCTGAAATCGCCCGGGCTTGCTTGTCATTTTGGTTACTCAGGCTTGCCGCAGACCAGCTCCTTGAAGGCGCCGCCGTTGAGCACGCAATCAAAGCCATTGGCTCGCAGAATGTCGCAGCCTTTTTGGGCGCGCATGCCGGCGCCGCAATAGAGCACAAAGGGTTCCTGCTTATTCGGTTGCTGCTTTAGCCAGGTATCCAGGGTATCCAGCGGCACATTCACCGCCTGTGGCAGGTGCCCTTCGGCATATTCGGCGGCCGAGCGGACATCCAGTACCCGGACTCCCTTGGCGATCATCTGATGGCACTGCTCAGGGCTCAGGCGGCCGTCTTGTGGATTGGCGTTGGTTTGCATTTTCAGACTCTCTATCAATTAGAAATTTTTTAATAAGGTTAATCTTATGGAGTTGAAAATGCAATGGCCTGGATGCAGGTCGTTTTCTCGCCAGGGCTGTTTTTTGTTCTATCCTTTGGAAAAAGGAAATGATTTGAAAATAGTGTATGGACAAGAATATGCTGTCATCCTTCTGGTTGCAGGGGCACAACGCTTCTGAGCGCTTGGAACGCATTCACGAGCATCTGTTGCTCAGCTACCCTTGGGTGGATCGTATCGCCTGTGCCCTGTATCACGATTCGACCGGGCTGCTAAAAACCTTTATTAACAGCACTCACAGGGGGCAGGCCATAGTGGGTTATGAATATCCCATGTCCGACAGCCCGGTGCTCAGCCAGCTGGCCGACACAGGGCAGTATCGGGTGATAGACGATATCAAGGCCAATATCTTGCCGGAAAACAGCCATTCACGTTGGCTGCTGGAGCAGGATTACAACTCTTCCTTTACTGTGCCCCTCTACGATGAACAGAGGTTTCTGGGGTTTTTGTTTTTCGATTCATACCGCGTGGCGGCCTTCGATGCCAAGGCGCAGCGGGATATGGTGCTCTATGCCAACTTGATCAATATGTCTCTGTGCGCCGAACTCAGTGCGGTGCGCACTATTCTCGCCTCGGCTCAGGTGGCAAGGGACTTTGCCGACCTACGCGACTTTGAAACCGGTGCGCACCTGGATCGCATGGCGGCGTATTCGGGCCTGATCGCCAGCATAGTCGCACCCAAATATGGCCTGAGTGATGAGCAGATAGAACATATCACCCAGTTTGCGCCGCTGCATGACATAGGCAAGATAGGTATTCCGGACAAAGTGTTGTTGAAAGAGGGGCCCTTAAGCATAGATGAGCGCACTCTGATGGAGACCCATGTGGATAAGGGCGAGAGCCTGATCCGCAAGGTGCTGGGGGATTTTGGTCTGGCGCATCTGCCGGATTCGGCCATCATGCTCAACATAGTGGCCTGTCATCATGAGTATCTGGATGGCAGCGGCTATCCCCGAGGTTTGAAGGGTGAAGAGGTGCCGATTGAAGCCAGAATAGTGACTGTGGCGGATATCTTCGATGCCCTCAGCAGCGAGCGACCCTATAAGCAGGCCTGGCCACTGGACGCCTGTTTTCGTGAGTTGAGAAGCATGGTGGCCGCCGGCAAACTGGACGGCCACTGTGTCGAAGCCTTGGCGGCTTCGACTACACAGATCCTGGATATTATGGGGCGCTGCCGCGATGACAAGGCGGCATGAAAAGCGGCCTGCAGTGCCGATGCATTCCGCTAAAGCTTCTTGGGCTTCTTCAGGTTTTATAGGGCTTCCAGGGGCTTTCTATGGCTAAGCTCAGTCCTGCCAGCGGCGGAAGATCAACGAAGTATTGATGCCACCAAAGGCAAAGTTATTGCTCATCACCAAGTCGGTATCCAGTGCCCGGCCTTCGGCGCGAATATAATCCAGTTCGGCGCAGTCCTCGGCAATATTCTCCAGGTTGATGGTGGGTGCAAACCAGCCGTCACGCATCATCATAATGCTCCACCAGGCCTCCAGCGCGCCGCAAGCGCCCAGGGTATGGCCGGTATAGCTCTTCAGCGATGAAATCGGCATCTGTTCGCCAAATACTGCGGCGGTAGCCCGGCTCTCGGCGGTATCGCCGCGGTCGGTGGCCGTACCGTGGGCGTTGACATAGCCTATCTGCTGCGGCGCTATCTTGGCGTCTTTGAGCGCCAGTCGAATCGCCTTTTCCATGGTGTCGGCGTTCGGTTGCGTCACATGCAGGCCGTCTGAGTTGGTACCGAAACCCAGTACCTCGGCGTAGATGCGCGCGCCTCTGGCCTTGGCATGCTCCAGCTCTTCGAGCACCAGGGTGCAGGCGCCTTCGCCTATCACCAGGCCGTCCCGGTCGCGATCGAAAGGCCTGGGGGTCAACTCGGGAGTGTCGTTGCGGGTACTGGTGGCAAACAGGGTGTCGAAAACAACAGCTTCTGTGGGGCAGAGTTCTTCGCCGCCCCCGGCCAGCATCAAATCCTGCTGGCCATACTTGATGGCTTCATAGGCATAACCTATGCCCTGGCTGCCGGACGTACAGGCGCTGCTGGTGGTTATCACCCGCCCCTTGAGGCCGAAAAATACCCCGACATTGACCGCCGTGGTATGGGCCATCATGCGGATATAACTGGTGGCGGTAACGCCGCTCATATCGCCGTGTTTGAGCATGTCGCCAAAGGCGGTGATGGGTTCTGTACTGCCGGTGGAAGAACCGTAGGCTATGCCCATGGCACCTGAGGCTATCAGAGGATCATGCAACAGGCCGGCATCCTCCAGCGCCATTTCACTGGCGCGGGTGGCCATCAGAGACACCCGCCCCATGGAGCGGATCTTCTTGCGCGAATAGTGCGCCGGAGTGCTGAAGTCGCTGACCGGCGCCGCCAGACGGGTATGCAGGCCGTCGAACCTGTCCCATTCATCTATGCGAACCACGGCATTTTGGCCTGCCTGCAGCTTGGCTTTGACGCTGTCCCAATCCTGGCCCAGGGCAGAAATGCCGCCCATGCCGGTAATCACCACCCTGCGGCTCATAGCATGCCTCCGTTGACCGAGATCACCTGGCGGGTGATGTAACCGGCTTCGTCAGACATCAGGAAGTTGGCCAGGGCCGCTATCTCTTCAGGCTGGCCCATGCGCCGCAACGGCACCAGTTGCTGTACCAGTTCGGGGCTGAAGGTATCAACCATTTCGGTTTCGATGATCCCGGGAGCGATGCAGTTGACCGTGATCTTGCGTTTGGCCAGCTCCAATGCCAGCGCCTTGGTGGCGCCTATGATACCGGCCTTGGAGGCGCTGTAGTTCACCTGGCCACGGTTACCGGCCAAACCGGAAACCGAAGACAGTGTAATGATGCGGCCGCCCTTGCGCCGTTGGATCATCGGCATCAGCGCCGGATGGATCACATTGTAGAAACCATCGAGATTGGTGTGGATGACGCCATCCCATTCGGCCTCTGTCATCGCCGGGAAAGCCGTATCGCGGGCGATACCGGCATTGAGAACCAGGCCGTGATAGGCACCGTTGGCTTCGATGTCGGCCTCAATGACTTGGCGGCAGGTCTGGCGCTCGGCAACATCAAACTGCAGCAGGCTGACCTTGACGCCCAAGGCTTGGATTTCGGCGGCGCTGGCCTCGGCGGCCGCTCGATTGGCATGAAAGTGCAGGGCGATATCAAAGCCGGATTGCGCCAGACGCAGGGCGATAGCCTTGCCTATGCCGCGGCTGGAACCTGTGACCAAAACTCTCTTTGTCATGCGGAATCTCCCTGCATCGCCTCCAGACTACCGGCAATATAGGCCTGGGTGTCCTGGGGCTGAAAAACGTTTACATTGGCGCTGGCGATCTCTGTTTCGCCATCAAAGATGCGGCAGTCGAACACTGCCAGTCCCGTGTCTTCCTGATAGAGGCGCTGCACCTGAGTCAGGTATTCGCGTCCGGGCAGGAATCCCGGGGTATGCATGCTGAGCTTACGGCTGCCCAGCAAAAAACCGACCCGGATAATATCACCGCGGGCCTCGGCTTCCACTCCGGCCAGTGCCGCTATGCTCTGGGCCATATATTCTATGCCGACATAATTGGGCACCAGAGCCCGGGCGTCATCGAAATAGGGGCTCTGCTCACTAATCTTCACCTTGGTCAGCAGCCTGTCTTGGCTGTGCTCGACCACGGCGTCTATCAGTATCATGGGCGCCCTGTGGGGCAGAAAATCGGCGATATCACGCTCGGTTAAAGGCTGGGTCATTCCGGGGCTCCACGGCTGAAGATCAGGCTGGCATTGCTGCCGCCAAAGGCGAAGGAGTTACTCATCAGGTGATTCAATGCGTGGCGACTGCCCTGTTTGACCAGCGGCAGTGCGGGATCCTTGCCATCCTGCTCACAGTCCCACAGATGCGGCGGCAGTTGCCCATCAGGGTTGAGGGGCGAGAGCAGCAGCCAGCAGAATACCGCTTCCAATGCCCCGGCGGCGCCCAGTGCGTGGCCGGTCAAGGGTTTGGTGGAACTGCAAGGCGGCAGTGCTTCGGCAAATACCGAGTGCATGGCGCGGCTTTCCATGGCGTCATTCTTGGGGGTGGCAGTGCCGTGCAGATTGACATAGTCGATGTCATCAGGCGTCAGCCCCGCCTGCTTGAGTGCCATCTCCATGGCAGCAATCGCACCGCTGCCCTCGGGATGGGGCGCCGAGATATGGTGGGCATCGGCCGACTCGCCGACACCGGACAGCAGCACCTGGCCGCTTCCTCTCTCCAGGGTAAACAGCGCCGCGCCTTCACCTATGTTGATGCCGTCGCGGTTGGCGCTGAAAGGATTGCAATGCCCCTTGGAGACAGACTCAAGTGCATCGAAGCCGTTGAGGGTCAATTGGCACAGGCTGTCGACCCCGCCGACTATCACCATGTCGCACAGTCCGGCATGCAACAGCCGTTTACCGGCGGCAAACACCTTGGCGCTGGAAGAGCAAGCCGTCGACAGTGTGTAACAGGGGCCGCTCAGCTTGAACCAGGCTTGCAGGAAGCGACTGGTGCCCCCCAGCTCCTGCTGAAAATAGTGGTAATCAGAGGGGAAATGACCGTGGCGATTGCGGTACTCCAGTGCTTCTTCACCCTTGGAGATCCCCGAGGTGCTGGTGCCTATGACAACCGCGATGCGCTCCTTGCCATATTTGGCCTTGGCGGCTTCCACCGCCGGGGTGATTTGCAGCGCGGCGCACAGCAACAGGGCGTTGTTACGACAGTCATAGTCGGCAAACTCGGCGGGAATGGCCGGTAATTCGCTGTCCACTACCCCGACTATGGCCGGCCGTTCAAACAACAGGTTGTCGCGGCTGACCATGCCGCGGCTGTCACCGGCGAGCAAGGCGTTAAGCACCTCGTCGGCCCGGTTGCCGAGAGGGGTACAAAAACCCGCATGATTTATGGCTGTAGTTGTCATATCTCTGTTTTGGGATCCGGCCCTGTATCCATTACAGGGGCTTAATGTTCAGTTTTAAATCGGCCTGCGGCATATTCAAGGTCACTTCCGCATGCCAGATGTCGGGGCTGGAGTAACTTATCCGCATCAGCTCGCGATTGTCATTGCTCAGCAATACCCGGCACAGGACGGCGGCGCAATCTTCCAGTTTCACCCTGGCGCCATCCAGATAAGCGTTCAGCTTTTCCTCCGGCCAATAGATGAGTTGCAGCAAGGCCAGCAGATATTCTGCTTTAAACTCATTGCCGAGCAGTACACTCTGCTCGCTGGTCAGTGTATGTCCATCGTAGATCAAGGTAAACAGTGCTTGGCCCAGAGGTGCCAGCCCCACCACAGTCATCTGCTGCGGCTGCAGTTCCAGTTGGCTGATAAGCTCATGGCTCTGCTCCCCTCGTTGCAGGCGCACCTGCTGGCTGAGACTGAGCGTTTGCTCCAAAGTTTGAGTTTGAACCGAGTCACTGCCCTGGGGCTCATCTGGTTGCTTTGCGTCTTTGGCAGCCTTGGTATCAGAGGTTTGTCCCTTGGGCGCGGCCTGGTTCAGCGGCAGCGGCGCCAGACAATAACTGACATCCTTTGCCAGGGCAACGCAGGTTTGGCGATACAATAGCTGGCTGCAGCCACTCAGGCCAACCAGCACAGTGGCAAGCAGCAGCAAGCGGGTAACAGCGGCTGTCATAAGGCTTCCTCGACAGCGTCGCGGCAGAGGTTCACCACCAGATCCAATCTGCGCCGGGATTCACTGACAAAGGGGTTGTTGCTGTCCCAGGCGTAGCCCGCCAGGATAGAGCAGATCATCTGTTTTATTTTCGGGTTGGCGTCTTCAAAGAAGATCACCTCCTGGAATCTGCCGTCATACCAGGCTTCCACATAGGTGCGGAAGGTGTTGACCCCCAGCATCAAGGGCTCGGCATAATCCTGCTGCCAGTCTACCGCTTCCCCCTTGAGCTGGCGTACCAGACAGTTGCAGGCCAGACTGGCCGAGTGCATGGCTATGGTCACCCCGGAGGAGAATACCGGGTCGAGAAACTCACCGGCATTGCCCAGCAGGGCAAACTTGTCGCTGGCCAGGGTGCTGACATTGGCCGAATAGCCCTTCAAGCTGGCGCAGTCGCGGATCACTCTGGCGTCTTTAAGCAGCGCCTCCAGCCCTGGCTCTTCATTGACTATGGTGCGCAATTGCTGCTCCAGGCTGCCTTCGAGTCTTGCCAGCAGGTGCGGTTCGGCCACCACCCCCAGCGAACAGGTGCCGTTACTGAAGGGGATCAACCAATACCAGATATCCTTGTTGCGCGGATGCACGCTGATAAGGATCTTGTTGCGGTCAAACTCCGGGTCGCTGATATTGTCCTCAATATGGGTAAAGATGGCCGAGCGGGCCGGCAGGCTGGAGGGGCATTCCAGCTGCAGCAATCTTGGCAGTACCCGGCCAAAGCCACTGGCATCCAGCAGATATTTGGCCTGCACTGAATAGACTCGTCCATTTTCGTCTGCCACTGTCAGCCGTGGCTCTGCGCTGAGATCCACCGCGGTGACCGTCTGGCCATAACGTATCTCTACCCCTTGGGTACTGGCGGTATCGGCCAGCAGTTTGTCGAACTGGCCTCGGGGAACCTGAAAGGTGGTGCCGGGGCCCGGGGTAAACTTGTCACTGAAATCAAAGGTGGTGTAGCGGCCGTTGCGCCGAAAGGCGGCGCCGTTTTTAAACTGAAACCCGGCCTCGGCCACGGCTTCTGTCATCCCAGCCTGCTCCAGCACTGTCATGCAGCAGGGCAACAGGCTCTCTCCGATGGAAAAGCGTGGAAATTGGGCCCGCTCCAGCACCAGGGCATCTACTCCTTGTTGTTTCAGCAGACTGGCCGCGACCGAGCCGGATGGCCCGGCACCGATAATTACCACATCGACTTGTTCCACGGCATTGGCAGTGTTCACTTTGCATTCCTTGTAAGAGTTGAGGTTAGGGGAGCGAGTAACAGGGTAAAACCTATGCCCAGCGCCAGGGTTATACCAAAGGCGGCAATGGCATAGGTGTCACTCAAAGCCAGCAGGCCAAAGGCCAGCAGGGTGGAGGCGGCAGACATCAGCACCGCCAACATCACGCCTCTGGGATGCTGTTTGGCTTCGGCAAAAAACAGGCTGTAGTCCACGCCTATGCCGAACACCAACACCAGTGCCAGGGCATGAAACAGGGTCAAGCCGCTGCCGAGCCAGCCAAGGGCGCCCAGAGTCAGAATTGCCGCCAGAGTCGGCACCAGCGCCACCCAAAGGCCGCGGCGCAAACCAAAGCGCCAGCTGAAAATCACCGCCGCCAACAGCAGTGCCAGCGCCAGCATCAGCAGGGTCAACTGACGGTATTTGGCCATCAGCGCCGAGATATCGGCGACCTTGTCGACCAACTGTACGCCCGGGTTGCTGCTTGCCAACTGCTTGAGGGCGTCGAGATCGTGGATGCCACCGAGCAGCACTATGGCGGCGTGAGCCGTTATTCCGTCAGTGGGGGCGAGGTAGAGGTCACTCAGCCCTGAGGATTTAGCCCCTTCACTGGCGAGCCAGTCTGTGGCCGAGAGCGGCTGGAATTCGGCCCATTGCCTCGAGAGCGGCCCGGCCAGCTCGGCATTCAGCCCCAGGGTGTCCAAAACTGTATCTGTCTGGCGATAGATAAGCCCCTGCAGCTGATGATCTTGCTGCTGGCGTTTGATGCTCGGCAAGTAGCGGGCGATATTGACGCTGTTGCCGAGTTTGCCTTTCGCAATCAAACGCTTGAGCCCGGGCGCCAGCTGTTCGAGACGCTGCAGCATCTCCTCGGCGCTGTCACCCCGAACCAGCAGGAACTGATTGTCCGTGCCGCCACTCAGCAGTTGCCTGAGGGCATTTTCCGGCTCGCTGACCGCTGGTGGGCTGCTCTGCAGCGCCCGGATATCATCGTTGGTCTTGAGGTCAATGCCGCCAAACAGCAGCAGTAACCCCAATGGCACTAGGATTAACAGACTGCTGCGCCGACCGAGAATTTGCCAGAGATTCAGCAAGCGGCCAGCCAGCGCCAGGCGGCTGTCTCCGGCAAGCAAGGGGCTGGCGGCTATAGCCGGATACGCCAGCAGCAGTGTCAGCCAGGTGAAAATCAGCCCGCTGGCACAGAACACGGCCACCTGTTGCATGCCGGGGAAAGGCGCCAAGCCTATGCCCAGGTAGGCGCCGATACTGGTGATCAAGGCCAGGGTCACGGCCGGGAATATCAGGCCAATAACCTGCCTGGGAGAAGCCTTGGGATGTTGCAAGCGCTCGCAGTAGAAGTGAAAGCTGTAGTCGATGGCGATTCCGATAAGGCTGGTGCCGAACACCAGGGTCAGCAGATGCAGTTCGCCAAACAGTGTCAGGGTCGTGACTGTCGCCGCCAGAAATCCACTGCCCAGGGTGAGCAGTGCCACCGTCAGCGGCATCAAGGAGCGAAACGCCAGCAGCACCAGCAGGATCACTCCAAGCAGGGAGACTAATCCGATACGGTTGATCTCGCTCTTGGCCGATTCTGTGGCGGCCGCAGCATGAAACAGGGCGCCGGCCTTGAGCACTCGAATATCTTGCGGCAGAGGCGCCAAGGCCTGCTCCAGCGCCTTGAGCTGGGTTGCCTGTTGCTGCGGGTTAAAGGCGCTGCCTATGCCCTCGGCCATCACTATGGCTGCATACTGGCCTTGCGGCGTTGGTGCCAACATTATGCCATCTGCCTGGATGAGACTGCGGCCCTCGGCCAGCGACTTGAGCCAGTCGGGGAACAGCAACAGCGGATCTTCGGCAATCAGGTCGCTGCCGGCGGCGCCAAAGGCGCTATAGAGCTGTTGCTGCGCGTTTTGAATCAGAGTGGTTAATTCACCGCTAGCGAGTTGCTGCCTCTGGCTGTCACTGAGCAGCCCCATGCGATAGGGGAAATAGAAACGCCCCAGGGCGCTGAAGCTGTCGGCCTCGGCGCTGCGCACTCTCTTAAAGGCGTTTTGCTCCTTTTTCAGCGCATTTTGCAGCTGTTTGCCGGCGTTGATCGCCTGAGGCTTATCATTGGCAATCAGGCCGATATACAGCTGATTGCCCAGTTTCTGCTCCATGCGTTTCAGCGCCGCTTCGGCGAGCGGATCTTCCTGCACCTTGGGCAGCATGGCGAGAATGTCGCTCTGAATACGGCCGCCCTGTTGCCACTGCCAGACGCCAAGCAGAATGAGCAGTGTCAGCAGCCCCAGCCACAACAGTAGGCCAACCGGCGCCGAGAGCCTGGGACGAGTGGGTTCAGGGCGAGGCGACATCAGGGGGTCACCTCGGGAAAGAAGCGAGCGCGCTCGCTGTCATTGAGTGGTGATTTGTCCAGTTCAGAGAAGAATATCTGGCTGATATCGCCGTTCTTGGCCAGCAGGGTCAGAGATTCGAGATCCTGATTGCCTTCGAGCACCATTTGCGGCAGCTGAGCCGCCATTGTCTGCTCCTTGGCCTTGAGTCCCAGTTGCCAATGACCCGCTTGGTCATTGAGCAGATAGAGTTCAAACCCCTGGCTCAATGCCTGAATATCACCGGAGAGCAGTGATTGCATCATGCGCGGCAGCATTTCAGCCACGGCCGCCGGGCCGGCATCGGCCTTGGTGACACTGAGTTTGCCCTGGCTGTCCTGCTGGATAAGCTCGCCCTGTTTCAGCAGCAAGAGGTTGTCGAAGGGAGTCTGCTGTTGCCAGAGCATGCCCAGCTCTCGTTGAAACAGAAATTCGCCGCTGCTGCGAAGTGGCTGTTTCAGCACCCTGAGCCAGCGCACCTGCTCAAACTGGCCTCGGCTGCTGTCGCTGAGGGCCATCTTAGTGCTTAACTGTTGCAGAGCCTGCTCTGTGGCCGCCTTGGCAAAGAGTTTGTCGAATGCTTGCGCCTCCGGCCTGACTCTTCCCTTGGCTTCGGTGGCCAACACTGCCACCGGCTCTGTCTGAGTGTTATCAGCCGCCACTTTTCCCAGTGCCATAGTGGCCGGCGCCACTTCTCCCAATGCCATAGTGGCTGGCGCCACTTCTCCTAAAGCCATGTTGCTGCAAGCGGCGCCAAACCAAACCAGTCCCAGCAGCCCAAGCAGTAGGGCGGGCTGCCGAGTGAGCCGAAAGCCGAAAGCTGAGGGTTTCATGACTTGGCCTCGGCGGCCGCGATAAAGGGCGCCAGGCGCTCACGGAACACCGGCGGGGTCACCAAGCACAGTTCCTGGGTCTGCATATCCACTGCGGCCTGTATGGTGTAGCCCTTGGTGAGGCGCTCACCAAGGGCGGCGTCGCAAATTTGGTAGTTGATCTTCAGCCGATTTTCCCACTCAACCAGGGCGGCACTCACCCGGATCTTCTGCTCGAAACGGCTGGGTTTGACGTATTTCAGCTGCAGATCCACTATCGGCCAGGCGTAACCCGACTCCTGCATTCGGCGGTAGCCGTAGTCGAACCTGTCCAGCAGCTTGCAGCGGGCTATCTCAAAATAACGCAGATAGTTGCCGTGCCAGGTAATGCCCATGGAATCGACATCGTGGAAGGGGATCTCCAGCTCTATTTCAGTGCTGAGGATGGCTTTCATCGGCACACCTCCCACTCCCCGGCTTGGATCTTGGCCAGGGTTTGCCGCAACAAGGCTTCCAGCGGCCTGTCTTCAATCAAGAGTTCAAAGTCGGCTTCCAGCTGCGCCAAAGTGGTGGCCACTGACTCGGTCAGCGACTCACGTTCCAGTTCACCGGCGAGCAGGCGCAGGCGGATCCCCTGACTCATGGCCAGCAGTGCGGCAGCGGCCACCTGCTCGGTCAGTTCCAATACCCGCAGGGCGTCACGGGCGGCAATGGTGCCCATGCTGACTTTGTCCTGGTTGTGGCACTCGGTAGAGCGCGAGAACACGCTGGCGGGCATAGTGTGTTTCAGCGCCTCGGCGGTCCAGGCCGAGCAACCTATCTGCACTGCCTTGAAACCGTGGTTGATGGGGCTGCGCTCGCCCTGGCTGGCCGACAGGTTGGCAGGCAGGCCGTTGTTGAATTTGGGATCCATCACCAGAGCCATCTGCCTGTCCAGCAGATCCGCCAAATTGGCCACCGCATTCTTGAGGCTGTCCATGGCAAAGGCGATATGGCCGCCATAGAAGTGGCCGCCGTGGAGAATATGTTCCCCCTCGCCGTCCACTATCGGGTTGTCGTTGGCACTGTTGAGTTCGGTCTCGATAAACTGGCGCATAAAGGGTAGGGCATCGGCCAAGACCCCGATAATGTGCGGCGCGCAGCGAATCGAATATCTGTCCTGCAGTCGGTCAGAGTTGCGTGGGTGCTCGTGGTGGTTGAGGTCTTCACGGATCCAGGCCGCGACCTGGTTCTGCCCCGGGTGCGGCTTGGCGGCAAACAGTATCTCGTCGAAATGGTTGGAGTTGCCCTTGAGTGTCAGCGAGGCCATAGCGGTAATGCGGGCGCACAGGCGGCTCAGGTACTCGGCCCTGTCATAGGCCAGACAAGCCAGCGCCGTCATCACGGCGGTGCCGTTCATCAGTGCCAGGCCCTCTTTGGGCCTGAGCTTGAGGGCGCTGATCCCAAGTTCGGCATAGACCTCGCTGGTGGCGCGGCGCTGTCCTTGATAGAAGACCTCCCGTTCGCCAACCAGTACGGCGGCCAGATATGACAGTGGCGTGAGATCGCCGCTGGCACCCACAGAGCCTTCCTCCGGGATCACCGGCACTATGTTGAGGTTCAGCAGCAGGGCTATGCGCTCCAGCAGCTCATAGCTGACACCGGACTTACCCACGGCCAGTGAGTTGAGGCGGCAGGCCATCACGGCTCTGGCCTGGGGGATCTCCAGCACCTTGCCCATGCCGCAGCCATGAAAGCGCGACAGATGCAGCGGCAACTCGTGTGCCAGATCCGGGCCGACATTGACGGTACAGGAATCGCCATAGCCTGTGGTGACCCCATAGACCACGCCTTCTTCATGGAGCAGGCTGTCGATAAAGTGGGCGCCGCGCTGGATATAGTCACGGTACTCTGCACTGGCGTTGAGGGTTACCGGCGCCCCTTTGGCGATGGCAACCACCTGCTCCAGTGTCAGTGATGTTTGGCCGAAGCCGACCGTCTTGGTGGCCTTAACTGTTGCGCTCATGAATTGTCCTTGGGGCGGTCAGCAACTTGGTCCTGCCGCCAAAAATCGAAAAAGTTAAACCACTGCAGTGGTGCCTTGCGGGCAAAATGTTCCAGTCGCTGGGCATAGAGGCCTGCTGCCTGTTGCAGCCGCTGCTGCCGCTCGGATCTCGGGCCTTTGAGGCTCTGCTCGAAGGGCTCTAACCAGACCTTATAGCCCTGCTGCTCCCGCAGGCAGAACATGGTGTAGATGGGGCAGTCCAGCAGACCGGCCAGAATAAAGGGGCCCTGGGGGAAGGGCGCCATCTCGCCGAGGAACGGCACTTTCACCGTGCGACCCGGGCTATGGCTGGAGGTGCGATCGGCGGCAATCACCACCAATTCACCGGCCTCGACCTTGCTTTGCAACAACATGGAGGTGGCCGGGTTGAGTTCGGTGACCTGAAGTAAGTTGAGTTCACTGTCCGGGTTCAGCTGTTTGAGCACCCGGTTGAAGTTTTCGGCATTGCGGGTCATCACCATCACATTGACCTTCACCTTGCGCTGGTGAATGGAGATGGCGCGGCACAGCTCGATATTGCCAAGGTGAGACACCAGCAACACGGCTCCCTGGCCACTTTGTAACTGCTCGGCCAACTGCTGACGGTCGCTGAACTCCACCTGTTGCAAACGAATGCGATCGCACCAGGCATCGATGCGATCCAGTGCGGCATTGCCGAAGGCGAAGAAGTGGCGCAGGCTGTCGCGCCAAGTCACCGGCTGACCGAGACTCGGGTGCTGTGGCTCCAGTGCCTGAACCCGCTTTAAAAACGCTTGTGATGCCTCGCGGGCCTGTCGCCCCGTGATAAAGAAATAACAGATCACCGGGTACATTATTGCCCGCGCCAGCCAGTGGCCGCCGAAACGATAGCTCTCGGCCAGCAGCTTGATACCCCAGTAGCTGCCCCGCTCCTTGATGTTGGACCAATGAGCGCCTTGGGGGTTGTCTTGTGCCGCTTGGGTTGGCCCCAGTTTCTGCCCCTTGAGCTTGCGCCACAGCATGGAGAAAAACAGCCTGCTGTGCAGCTTGCTGATCCGCACATTGTCGGCCAGCCCCTGAAAATGGCTGCTGCCGTCTTCCGGGTAGATCACCTTGGTGGGGATATGCTCTATGGCAACACCGCGCCAGTAGAGACGCACCATGACTTCGATATCAAAGTCCATCCGCTCGCCGAGGGCTTCGCTGCTAAGCAGGGCCTCGGTGGCCGCCAGTGGATAGACTCGAAAGCCGCACATGGAATCGCGGATATCCAGGCTCAGGGTCTCGACCCAGACCCAAAAATGGGTCAGGTAACGGCCGTAGAGCCGACCCTTGGGCACGGAATCATCATATTGCGGCAGGCCGGAGATCAGCGCCTTGGGGTTGAGCTGCGCCCTGGCGATTAGCGCCGGAATATCTTCCAGATTATGTTGGCCGTCGGCGTCCACCTGTAGGCCATGGGAAAAACCCGCGGCCCAGGCGGCGCGCAGGCCTGTCATCACGGCGGCGCCCTTGCCGCGGTTGTAAGGGTGATGCAGCAGGCTGACCCAGTCGCTGTGCTGTTCGGCCAACTGTTGCAACAGATATCGGGTCTCATCGTCGCTGCCGTCGTTGATCAAAAAGCAGGGCAGCCCCAGCGGTTTGAGGGCTTCCAGCGTCGCAGCGATATGGCCCCTGTGGTTGTAATTGGGGATGATCAGCGCCAGCTTCATTGCTTGGCCTCTGTCTTGAAGGCGATACGACCCGAGCCGAACTTCTGTTCGCCGTCGCTGTAGCTGAAGCTCAGTTTACCCTTGGCGGGGTTATTGCTGATGCTGAGGGTGACTTGCATATTCGGCAACAGCAGTTGCTGAAACTTGAGCACCTCGAGTACCGCGACTTCGGCATCATAGCCGAATGCCTGGCTGCCGAGACGCACGGCCCAGTCCAGTTGAGTTACGCCGGGCAATACCGGCTGGCCGGGAAAGTGGCCGGCAAACATAGGCAGCTCGGCCGCAATGCTCAGGCGCCAACTGGCTTCATTGTCCTGATGCCGGTGTTGAACAATGGGCGGAAGAACAGACTTAATCATGATCAAACAGCTCGAGAATATCGTTTTTGAGCAACTTGCCCTGGGCATTGAGTGGCAGCTGCTGTGGATAGCGCCAGCGCCTTGGCAGAGTTACACGTTCAAATTGGCTCAGCAGATGGGCCTTAAGGGCGTTGTTGATGCTGAGTTTGCCCTCGGCTTCGAGCTGTGCCTTACCGGCGGCGGAAAGCTCTACCGCCGCGCCCAGTTGCACTCTGGGGTTTTCCAGCAGCACCAGATGCGATTGGGTCACCCAGGGATGGGCGTTGAGCAAGGTTTCCATCTGCACCAGAGACAAGCGCTTTTCCTCTATCTTGACGATGCGGTCCAAGCGGCCTTCGAGGCAGAACTGGCCTTCGCCCAGCAGCCGAACCTTGTCTTCACAGCGGTATTGGCCGTCGTCTTCGAGATAGGGGGAGCGCAGCAGCAAAGCGCCGTCGCTGTCATTGCTCAGCTCCATGGGGGTAAAGGCCTGCCAGGGGGTATCGCTGCTCTGTTGGCGCCGATAACCTATGCCGCCGGTTTCCGTGCTGCCGTAGACCTCGATTGGCAGGCTACCGTAGCAGCGCTTGACCCCTTGGGCGGCTTCCAGGCTCAGGGGCCCGCCGGAGCTGAAGATCAGGCTGGGAGTGTGCAGCTGGCGTTCATGCTCCAGCGCATCCGGCAGCCTCGACAGCTGCGCCGGGCTGCTGATCAGGCACAGGTTGGGAAACAGGGCGGTGTAATAACTCAGGGTTTCCGGGTATTCCACCAGATCGCTGAGGAAGGGGCGACTGGCCGCCAGTGGCCAGAGAATCTTAAACAGCAAACCATAGATATGCTGGTGGCTGACAGTGGCAATCACACTGCACTGTGGCAGGTGAGCGGCGAAGGTCTGTTCCAGCACACTGACTTCGGCATCCAGTTGCTGCAGACGCTTGCGAACCGCCTTGGGGTGGCCGCTGGAGCCTGAGGTGAACAGCAGCAGTTCGCCGAACTCATCTTCCTCGGCCATCTGCGGCCAGGGCGAGTGGGGCAGTGACAGCTCTTTTTTCAGCTCGAGCCAGATCTTGCCCTCACACAGGGGGCGGTCTGACACTATGGCATCAAACTCCTGGGTCAGTTCGCTCAGAGTCCCCGGCTGAGTGTTGGCCGGCAGTATGATCTGCTTGCCCGACAACAGGGCGGCGCAGAGGCCAACGGCGAACAGATCGCTGCTGTCGCAGGCCAATAGCCAACGTTTTTCCGGCCGGGCTTGCAGGCGCTGATGCAGATGATAGACCTGGGTGGCGAACAGTGAACCCGTGACTATGTCATGGTGGTTAAAACTGATCAGTTGTTGCCCTGCTGGGCCTTGGGTAAGCCAGGTTTTCAATAACTCTGTCATAACTGTCCCTTTATGATCGCTTCAGACAAAAGTGGCGATAGAGCCATTCTCCGCCACCGAGCAGCCCCATCAGCAGATAGGCTATCAGGCCGTTGTACAGGGTCCAGGTCTCCAGGCTGGTAAACAGCGCCGTATAAGCCGCCATGCCGCCGTTGAAGACAAACAGACCACACCAGAGTTGTGTGACCCTTACCAGGTAGGGCTTGGCTTCCTCGGGCAGATCCGGCTCGGCCAACCTGGCCAGACGTTCCACCATGCTGGGACCTTTAAGCAGCGAAGAGGCAAACAGCACCAGCATGCAGGCATTGACCAGCATAGGGTAGTACAGCAGCCAGTCCTGACGCTTGGCGAGCAGGCTGCCAAGCGCCAGCAGTAACCCCAGAACGACAGGGGCGGCCAGCGCCTTGAGCTTTTGCTTCCCCAGCAGCAACCTGGCGCCGAGCAAGGCCGCCAGCAAGAGTGCCAGGCCATTGCCCGGCAGATAGTTCAGTCCCAGATATACCGCCAGGGGATATCCCAGCAGCAACAGGGCCGTGACTGTCTGAGCCAGGGCACGCATCAGTCTTTAACCAGTCCCTCGATGGCGTTAACCACGTCGTTGACCGTCCGTACCGACTTGAATTCATCCGGCTGGATCTTTTTGCCGGTCAGCTGTTGCAGTTTGATCACCAGATCCACCGCATCAATGCTGTCCAGATCCAGCTCTTCATAGAGGGAAGCCTCAGGGGTTATCGTCTCGGCATCCACTTCAAACTCATCGACCAGGATCTTGCTCAGCATTTCCAATATCTGTTCACGGCTTTGCATGAGCACCTCCTACGCGCGCTGGGATTCGATAAACGCGGCAAGGCTGGCCACACTGTAAAAGTGAGCCTTGGTTGCCTCTGAGTTGGCTTCTATCTTGACGTCGAACTGCTTCTTGATCGCCAAGCCCAGCTCAAGTGCATCGATGGAATCCAGTCCCAACCCCTCACCGAACAGCGGTGCTTCGGTATCTATATCGTCGATACTGATATCCTCAAGATCGAGGCAATCTATGATTAGCTGTTTAATTTCGTTATGTAAGCTCATAATTTATATCTAATTGTTGTTTGTAATAGGTTTCCAGATCTCTGGTGAGTTGGCGTGCCATCCGGGCATCGCCACCGCTTTCGGCATCATACCTCAGATGCGCTATGCTTGCCCCGGTTTCCACTTGCATCTGTATGGTGCGTCTCGGGATTTCATACCAGGGATCCTGTTTGGTGAGCCCGGGATGAACCACCCTGAGTACCACTGGCAGAATATCGGCCCCGGCGCGCAGGGCGATATTGGCTGACCCGCGGGCAAAGGGGTTGATCGCCGCACCTTTTACCGTGCGGGTGCCCTCGGGAAAGATGATCAGATTAGTGCCTCTGGCCAACACTTCGCGGCAGTCCTGTAGCAGCAGCTCGGCGCCGCGATTGGGAATATAGCCGGCGGCGGAGACGACTCCGCGCAGAAAGGGGTTGCGCCAAAGTCCCTGTTTTACTATGCAGCCGGCGTTGGGCATCAGGCTGATTAACACCACCACATCTATGAGGGTGGGGTGATTGGCAATCACCACCATGCCCTTGGCCTGCTGTAATCGCTGCAGATTGACTGTGCTGACCCTGACCACGCCGGCCCAGGTCAGCATATGCACAAAGCCACGGAACATGTAGTGCACCGCTTTTTGTACTCTTTGAATGCGCACATCGCGCTCGCCGGGCCAGAATCTCAGCACAGGTAAAATGGTCAAGGAGCTCAGCAGGCCGCCGAGGCCGAAGGCGATATAACAGCTGATACCCGCAAGCCAACGGGGAAAATAGCCGATGCCGGTCGCCGGGGTTGTCATAGCGGCTCCCGGGAAGGTTCCAGCTGCCAATACCACTGGGCCAGCTGCCCCTGAATTGCCGTGCCGTTTGCCAGTGCCTGCAGCAGGGCGCCGAAGCCCAGCGACTGCCCGGCGCCGGTCTGCTGGCTCAGGGTAACTCGGGCTATGCCGGTAACATCGGCCGGGGCCAGTTGCAGAGACAAGGCCAGCGGCAGTTCCATCTCTTGGGTAAATTCATCATAGACGGGCGGCACAGGATCATCGCCGAACACCAATAGCAGAGGGCTGGGGTCCTCGGCCAACTGGGCCCAGGCTTCCAACATGGCTTGGGAGAGGGTATCTGTGCCCGCCGCCACTGAAGTGGAAGCGCCAGTATTACCCGTGACTATGCCAAACAGACCGCTGGCGGTGTTGTGAACCGATTGGCTGAAACCCATGGGAGAGAGTGGCTGCCTGGCAATAATATCCTGCAGCAGTTCTATGGTGCGATTGAGTTCGCCATGGCGCGAGGCAAATACGCTGCGGCATTGGCTGGGAGCTTCGGCCTGGAAAGCGGCTTCCAGCATCATCTTGCTCAGGCGGCTGAAACGGCGCCGCTGCATGGCGGCAACCTGAGGTAACTTGGGGGCGAGGCGATCGCTGTCATCAAGGGCGCAGTTGCTGCTCTGCCACTGTTGCCAATCTTGCTGCTGTTGATACTCCGGAGACCAGGCTCCCCAGGAGAGAATACTGAACGCTAGTTGCACTGCTTTGCCTCTGACACAGATCTTTGTTGCTATCCCTTACGGGTCGTGAGGGAGTGAATCTGTCGGGTCGGAATGCGACCGCCGTACCGATTGCCTTTCCCCTCTGAAACACCGGTACAAAGGGCTGTATTCTACACTGAAAGTACGGGTTTTAAGAAGGGGTTTAGGTTACAGCTAAAGATCAGTTACAACTTTTCACTAACAAGGGAATCGCCCGGCGACTGCCGGGTGATTCAAATGCTGCTCAGTTGTTCAACTGGCTTTGCAGTCGCCGCAGTGCCGTTTTGATTTTGCGAGTGTTGTCGGGCCCCATACGTACCAGCATTTTCTGCGCGTTGGGCAGGGCTTCCAGCTTGGGATCGACAAACTTGTAGTTCACACTGATGGCATACAGCTCGATAGGATCTTCTATTACAGGGGTAGCCAACAGCACCTTGATGGCTTGTTGCATCCGCTCATCGAATTTGAGGTTGGGATAACCCAGCTCATCGAATGCCTGCTCCAGCAGCGGCGACAATTGACGATAGGTGTTGAGCAGCTGCTCGTCGTTGAGCCCGGTGAGGAAGTCAGCGTAAAGGTCGTATCTGTGGTAGCTATCCGGATCCAGATAAGTCTTGTTGGCAATTTCAGATACAGTGAAGGTGTCGCTCGGGCCTTTCATCGGACTGGTTTTACGAGCCAGTTCACCTTGGGCCAGATTATCGACAAACACCACGAACTGGCGTACCAGATCTTGTTCAACCAGCAGTGGCTCTATCTTCATACCATCGGCCATGGCCACGGCCTTTTCATGAACATACTCATCACTTTCGGCCAGTGAAGGCAGGGGTTGTTCCGGCTCGACTTCGGGCTGAACCACTTCAGGTTCAGGCTCGGGCATGGTTTCAGGTTCAGGCACCTGAACCTGGGTTGGCAGCGGTTCGCTGGGGGCGGGTTCAGGGAGTTCAACCTGGGTGGGTTCTGCTGTTTGCTGCGGCTCTTGTTCGCCGCTGAAATAGTAGTAGGCTCCTCCTGCAATCAGCAATACCAACACTAGCAGGATGATAACAATGCCACTGTTGCCAGAGGACTTTTCCTGCGGCGCGATTCTATCTTCTTGATTGACTTGCATTGGATTTCCTTTCATTGATACCTGTGAGGCAGCGCTTCTCCCATTCTGCAAATATTGGCCATCTTGTCCAGCTTTCGGCCATTTAGCAGCAAGATTTATTTGTGAAATATTGCCAGTAGAGCAGATCCTGTGGTGGCTGACTTGAACCCCGGCTGAACTCTCGGCAATTTTGTGACGTTTTTAGCGCACTAGGCCTGAACATACTGCTGCCGGTCGCCCAGCCAACGCTGAATGATGGCATCGACATTCTCCGGTGCCTGGCTCATCACATGACGGGCCAGTTTCTGGATGTGGGGAATAAGCGCCTGATCCCTGACCAAATCGGCCACCTTCATATCGGCTATACCTGTCTGGCGGGTGCCCAACACTTCACCTGGGCCGCGGATCTCCAGATCTTTTTGGGCAATCACAAAGCCGTCGTTGCTCTGGCGCAATACTCCAAGCCGTTTGGTGGCCGTGTGTGACAACGGCGCCTTGTACAGCAGGACGCAGTGGCTGGCCACGGCGCCGCGACCGACCCGGCCGCGCAACTGGTGCAACTGCGCCAGCCCCAGCCGTTCCGGGTTCTCGATGATCATCAGACTGGCGTTGGGCACATCGACCCCCACTTCAATGACAGTGGTGGCCACCAACAACTTGAGCTCGCCGCGTTTGAAGCTGTCCATGACTTGTTGTTTTTCGGCGCTCTTCATACGGCCATGTACCAGGCCTATGCTCAGCTCCGGCAGGGCGGCACGCAGTTCTTCACAGGTGTCTTCGGCTGCCTGGCATTCGAGCACTTCGGATTCCTCGATAAGGGTGCAGACCCAGTAGGCCTGGCGACCGTCATTGAGCGCCGCCTGACGTACCCTGTCGATCACCTCCTGACGCCGACTGTCACTGATGGCCACAGTGGTGACCGGGGTACGCCCCGGCGGCAACTCGTCAATGATGGAGGTATCCAGGTCTGCATAGGCGGTCATCGCCAGAGTGCGGGGAATAGGGGTCGCCGTCATGATCAACTGGTGGGGATGAAAACCCTGGCTGATGCCTTTCTCTCTCAGCCCCAGGCGCTGATGCACGCCGAATCTGTGTTGCTCATCTATGATGATCAACGCCAGCTTGTGAAACTGTACCTGCTCTTGAAAGATGGCGTGGGTGCCTATCACCATGTGGGCACTGCCGGAGGCGATATCCTCCAGCGACTGAGCCCTGGCCTTGCCCTTGAGCTTACCCGCCAGCCAGCCGACCTTGAGCCCCAATGGCTCCAGCCATTGACTGAAATTAATTGCATGTTGCTCGGCCAACAGCTCAGTGGGCGCCATCATGGCCACCTGATAACCGTTTTCTATCGCCTGCAGCGCCGCCATGGCGGCCACCAGGGTCTTGCCCGAGCCGACATCGCCCTGAACCAGGCGCATCATGGGTTGTGGCTTTTCAATATCACGGCCGATATCTGCCACCACTCGCTGCTGCGCCCCCGTAGGTTTAAAGGGTAAGGCGGCGAGGAAGGGATTGAGCAAAGCGCCGGTGGCGGGCAAAGGCACAGCTTTGTCATGATTACTGCGCTCTCTGAGCTTGAGCATAGACAGGTTATGCGCCAGCAGTTCTTCCTGTACCAAGCGTTGCTGCGCCGGGTGTTGCCCCTGTTCCAAGCGATAGATATCGACATCTGCCGGGGGCCTATGCAGGGTGCGCACCGCCTGGGCCAGACTTTGCTGATTGGGGCGCAGCGCCTCGGGCAGCAACTCTTGCAGTCCATCGTCCTGCAACAGGCTTAGAGCCTGCTCGGTCAATTTCATCCAACTGGCCTGCTTGAGCCCTTCAGTGGTGGGATAGATGGGCGTCAGGGTGTCGTTGAGGTTGGGCGGTTCGTCGCCCTTGAGTATCTTGTAATCCGGATGAATGATCTCGGCCTGGTGGTTACCTCGGCGCACTTCGCCATAGGCTCTAATGGTTAGCCCTTGTTGCATGGCATTGCGCTGGGCGGCAGAGAAATTGAAGAACCTCAGGGTCATGGTGCCGCTGTCATCACGGACATTGCAGATCAACATGCGCTTGCGGCCATTGATGATCTGGCTGGATTGGATTTCGGCTTCTATGGTGCCGTAGCTGCCGGGTGTGAGGCTGGCTATGGGGTAGATGCGGGTTCTGTCTTCATAGCGCAGCGGCAGGTGGAACAGCAGATCCTGTACCGTGTTGATTCCGAGCTTGTGTAGTTTCTCAGCCATTTTAGCGGCTACGCCCTTGAGCTCGGTGATAGCAATAAGATCCAGTCTCTGCAAACCTTTAGCACCGGATTACTGTGAATTTATACATATACTATCAGAGAAATAGCCCTTGGCAATGCGTTGCTTTTATCGGCCGGGTAAAGTGTGGTGCAATGGCGGCAGGGCTTCTGCCTGGGTGGGCGGGTGTATGGCAAAAGCCCTGATATATTTGTGACGGATTAATCTGTCAGTGCCACCAGTTGAGCAGGGTGACCAAGGGCTTTATCAGTAGCTGAACGCTGCCTATTACAAACAGCCAGGCGCCGATAAGGGTGTGAACGTCAGTGAGAAAAAAGAAGCTGCCCAGTAGAAAACAGAGCGCGACTATTAGGTCGCTTAGGGTATTGAACAAGGCGTGTTTGGGAAGAGGGGTGGCGGGGGCTTTGATATCTTGCTCGGCAAAATATCGCTGCTTACTGTCGATCATGGTTCCTTCTTGGTAGTTATGATTTGCCGCGATACCTTAACGCTGCTACCTTCCGAGTGCAAATCTAATTCCCTAATTATTTGTTTTAATGAGAATAAATATATCTACATAACCATAAGATTAAGTTAACAACTTGCATCTTGGATTCGGCAGGCTTGGCAAAAGAGTAGTGTAACTTAACGGCCCAGGCCTGAACCCTGGCTAACGGTTATTTCACCGTTAAAGCCTATCAGTTCGGCGAGTGTTTGTGCGTAGGCTCTGGCTTTGTCTGTGGCCTGCTTTTGAGGTTTGAACAGGCCAAAACCGAGTCGCTCACGCTCAGAAAAACAGAGTACCACGCTGACACTTATGAGCTCTTCGTCAGTCAGGTGTTCAAGCATGTGACTTCTGGATCTTTCGTTATAGGTATTGCGTTGCACCTCTATGCGGCAGAGTTGACTGAGAGGCTTGCTTTTCCCGCCCCGGAAGACGCAGCCTTGTTGCAGATCCAAAGTTACGGGTTTGAGCTGGCGGTAGAGGTTCAGGCCCATGATGATACCGCTGAGCCCCAGCACTATGGCTATGATGGCAGCCGTAAACCAAGTGTCCTGTCTGGCGGGGTCCAAGACGAGTACTCCCAGTATTCCGGCAAGCATCAGCAGTAGTCCCCAAAGCGCGTATTTCAGTTGCGTTTGCCTGCTGCGCCAGATGAGTTTCAACTTGCCCGGCTCAGCCTCGAGCTCTGTCATCAGCATATGCTGCTGATATTGGCAGAGCCTGGCCTGTTGTGGGTTTTTGGTCATAAAATGGTCGCCATGAAATCAGTAGTTTGTCGTAAAACTCAGTGCTCAAGCCAGTAGGCTCGAGTGAGCCGCTATCAGTTGCCAGCCGGTTGCTTTTTGCTGCCAAACCCGGGTAAAGCGAAAACGGTCGTTGGTCGGTGCTTTGGCATAGCTGCCTTGAATATTCACCTCCGCCGACACTATCGCAGTCCCCCTGATGCAGTCGTATCTCTTCGGCCAGGGTGTCTATCCGAGTGATATTGAGCAGGCCTGAGCTATGGGCATGCAGATCCTCTGCTTTGCCGAGCACTTGCCCCAGGTGATTGGTGAATATCAGCTGAGGCGACAACAGTCTATCCAGCAAATTGATATCCGAATTCAACATGGCACTATGCAGTTGGCTTTCCAGTTGTTGAATCTCTGAGATGTGATTCATGGTTATTCCCAAGGCCTGAGGAGTGGCGGCAAAGAGGCAAGAAGGTTAAAAAATACTGACTTTGGCACACTTGCTGCAGTACCAGGAGTTCTGCCATTGGTTCAGTGCCGCGCGGTATTGCTGCATTGACTTTCGCCCTCCTAAGTAGTTTTTCCATAGCCAATCGGCGCTCAGGATCAGAGTAAAACTGGAGGCAAAAAAGCACAGCACTCCAAGCCAAAAACTGCTCCAGTTGCTGCCAGCCTGAAACCCCAGGTAGCCGCCCAATAGTAGCCCGGGGAAAGCCGCCAGAAATAGCACCAAGGGCTGAGGGTCAGATGGCGGCGAGCAGCGCTTGGCCAGTTCGGTTTGCAGTTGGGCGCTACCCTTGAGTTTTTGTTTTCCATGCACTGAGAAGGGTTGGTTGTTCCACACGGGTTTGGCCGAGGCGCTGACTGAAACTTCTGTTGTGCCCTCGGCATGAATGGCTTTGAAGTGTTTGATATTGTCTGAGCCGCAATGTCTGCAATGCATTGATTGTTCTCCTTAACTTGGACTAACCGGATCCCTGATGTTGCTCGTTCAAACAACTGCCTTTGAGTAACAAGTCTGAGCTGAACGCCGAGTCATGGTAAAGCTTTTAGCCTCTGGGTTGAACCCTGAGATGCCACGCTTGCGGTATATTTAAGTGAACCCGCATTAATGGATATAACAGTGAAATTTATTGGGCGTGTTGACCCTAAAAAAGCCAAGTCATTTTAGGGCTGGACAGCGCTTTACTTCCGATATTCGTAGAGCGGAACCGGTTTTTACCTGTTTTGGTAAGCCGACCTTGGTTTCTTAAACCCCTGCGATCGAGGCTATGGGGCTCAGGATACAGGTCTCTGCGTAAGGTAAGTGAGTTGTGTTTGTTTGAGCGCCTTTATCACTAGTGCCTTACTGATTTTTCCAAAGAGAAAAACATCCAACAACCGAGTAACTTACTCTCCGAAAAACTAACCTCAAGTTGTGAGCCCCTGCATAGTTAAATTGATTAACCTGAGTAGAATCCGCGCGCCAAAAACATATGCGTAAACTCTATTTGGGGAAATATTGATGAAGTTGAGTAAAGTCGGTCTTGGGGTCACTGTGTTGATCTGCTCGCAACTGGCGGGTTGTATGGGACAGATGGGGCTTTCAGGCATGTTGACCAAAGGCAATCTGAGTGCGGTGGATAACCGTTACGGCCGCGCCGGTTTGTACCTGTTGCTGGCGCCCGTCTATGGCATTACTGCCGCCGCCGATCTGTTTATTTTCAACAGTATTGAGTTTTGGACCGGCAAGAACCCTATTACCGGCAAGTCACCGGCCTTGGTAGATATGCCGGCCGATGCAGTGTTCAAGATCAATCATAAACTGGACAAGGATCTGACCACTGCCCCGGTAAAACTGAGCCGTGCCAGCATGTCAGCCATAGATGACAATACTTTGGCGATGACGCTGAGCTATGAAGATGGCACCGAGCAGGTAATGCTGGGGCGCAAGCAGGGGGAGATGGTGGACTTCTACCTGGATCAGCAATTCATTGCCAGTGTCAGCATAGCTGAAATGGAGAGTTATGTAGCGGCTCGCTCCTGAGCGCTTTTGGGCTGTTTTGGCCCTTAACTTGATGATATCCCGGGTTTTGATTATTCATTTTTGGTGTCAAAACCCGGGATTTTTTATGCTACTGCGGCTTGGCAATAAAGCTCTTCAGAAGCATTCAATTGTCAGTCCATAATTAGGTTCAGGCGCTGGCGTGGGTGACTAGATAGCCCATATAGCCGCAGTAACCCAGCAATAATATGGCGCCTTCGCGGCGACCGATACGAAATCCGCTCCAGGCAAAGGGCAACACCAACAGTGCCAGGGTTAGCATCACGCTGAAGTCCAGGCTGCTGAAGCCGGCAGAGCTGATGGGGTGCACCAGGGCCGTGACCCCGAGGATCCCCAGCAGGTTAAACAGGTTGGAGCCAACCACATTACCTATGGCGATATCGCTCTGGCCCTTGAGTGCGGCCAAAATCGAGGTCACTAATTCCGGCATGCTGGTGCCTATGGCAATAATGGTCAGGCCGATCACTACTTCGCTGATACCGAAGGTACGGGCCAACTCGACTGCGCCATCGACAAACAGTATGCCGCCGCCCACCAACATGCCGATACCGGCGATGATAAACAGCAGCGACAGTAGAGGGTTCTTGGGGCCTTCAATAGGTTCATCGGTATCTTCGCCCTTGCTGCTGAAATAGCTGAGCAGCAGATAGCCTACCAGTAAGCTGGTCAGCACGGCGCCGTCAATCAGGCTCAGTTCACCGTCGAGTACCAGCAGCCACATCAGAATAGAGGCGCCTATCATCAGTGGAATGTCGCGTCTGACCATCTGTGTCTGAACGCCTATCGGGCGGATCAGTGCGGTCAGGGCCAGGATCAGACCGATATTGGCGATATTGGAGCCCACCACGTTACCCAGAGCAATGCCCGGGCTACCGGCCAGTGCTGACTTAACGCTCACTGCCAGTTCGGGAGCACTGGTACCGAAGGCGACGATCGTCAGGCCGATCACCAGCGGGGCGATTCCCAGACGCAGGGCGATGACGCTGGCGCCGCGAACCAAGGCTTCGGCTCCCAGAGTCAAAATTAAGAAGCCGCCGAGAATAGAGAGTGCAATCAACATTGAAAACCGCTTTTCCTGTCAGTAAGGTGCCATACAGAACGGCACCGATGAATGTATTTGGGCTGCCAGCATAAGGTTTTTCCCCCCGAAGGCAACCCCTTTTTGACAGAATATGTCATAAAAATCCCGGCCGGAGCCGGGATAATCAGATAAATCAGGATAAGGGCTTTAGATTTCGTCTTCCCAGACGACCTTGGCGCCGCGGATGCCTTCCATCCGACTGGCGTATCTGCTCTCCAACACATGGCGCTTGATTTTCAGCGTTGGGGTCAGCACATCGTTTTCTATGGTCCAGGGCTCCTTAACCACCAAAACAGCTTCCACGGTTTCATGGGACTCCAGGTTGGGGTTAACCGCATCCACAGTGGCCTTGAGCGAGGCGCGTACCTCTTCTCTGGCTTGCAACGCCGCCCCTTCAGAGAGTTGCACCAAAGCCACTGGGTGGGGTAGTCCCAGGCCGATGACGCAGATAAGCTCCACATGGGGATCCTGCGCCATCTTACGTTCAATCGGCACTGGCGCCACATACTTGCCCTTGGCGGTCTTGAAGTTATCCTTGACCCGGCCTGTGATGCTGACGCAACCGTCGGCATCTATGGCGCAGAGGTCGCCGGTGAGGAAAAAGCCCTCTTCATCGAAGGCGGCGGCTGTGGCTTCCGGCGCCTTGTAGTATTCACGCATCAATCCCGGGCTCTTCACCAGCAGTTCGCCATTGGCCGCCTGCTTGACTTCGCAGCCGATCACCGGCTTGCCGACAGTGCCTATCTTACTGGCATCGAAGGGGAAGTTGATAATTGAGTAGGCGCAGTTTTCCGTCATGCCCCAGGCTTCGCAGATATCCAACCCTATGTTGTGATACCACTCCACCAGTGACGGAGGTATGGGCGCCGAACCTGAACCTAGCAAACGACACTTATCCAGCCCCAGGCCCTTATGGATCTTGCGTTTGACCAGATGGCTGATGAGGGGGATCTTCAGTAGCAGATTGAGCCTGGCGTAGCCGACCTTATCGATAATGTTCTTTTGGAACAGGGTCCACAGCCGAGGTACCGAGAAGAATACGGTTGGCCGCATTCGCTGCACATCGGCAACAAAACTGTCGAGGCTTTCGACAAAGGCAACGCAAGAGCCGGAATAGAAGGAGGAACCCTCTATCGCCACCCGCTCTGTGATATGAGCCAGCGGCAGGTAGGACAGCAGTCTGTCTTTACCATCTGTCTTGAGATCGCGCACCACGGCATTACAGGTCCAGCCGTAACTGCCGAAGGTTTGGATGGCGCCCTTGGGCTTGCCGGTGGAACCTGAGGTGTAGATCAGCGTCATTACCTGCTCGGCCTCGGGATAAGGGGCATCCACCAGAGGTGTACCGAGATTCAACAGTTGCTGCCAGTGATATTGAGCCGGCATGGTGTCATAAGGCATCGCCAGGCGCAGAATATCACCGCCGACACCGGCTTCCTGATCGGCCCAGTGATCCAGTTTACCCAGTATGATGGCCTTACAGCCACTGTGTTCCAGCACGTAGCGTATGGTATCGGCATTGGCCGTGGGGTAGATGGGCACACTGATATAGCCGCCGTGCATCAGCGCTAGATCGGTAATGAACCACTCGGCGCAGTTTTTCGACAGCACGGCTATCTTGTCGCCGGGTTGCAGCCCCAAGTGACGCAGGCCGCCGCAGAGTTGTTGCACCTTGGCCTGTACCTGACGCCAGGTCAGATCCTGATATTGGCCGTTGATTGGCTGCCTGAGATAGATCTCATCGCCTTGAGTCTCTACCCAGTGGTCGAGCATTTCCACCGGGCTCTTGAATGATGCTTCCATGGGGTGTCCCCTTTACTGTTCTTGTTATCTGCGTAGCTGCAGCTTCCCCCACGGCGGCTGCAACGATCTGATTATCTGTTAGTTTCGCTATGCAGTGGCCAAACCAGTATGGCGACAATTGTGATCTGGTGCAATATTTAATCGGTTGTTTGAAATGCTTCACAGTTCCTGGATGGGTTCACGCATCCGTTGCCACCAGTCGGCAGCGGCGACTATCTGGCCCTGCGCGTCTATGGTCGGGTAGGGAATGCCTTTGCGCCGACAGGCTTTGGCATAAATGGGATGGCCTTGCTCAAACAACATGGTCTGGCAATAGTCATTGTCCAGCTTGCGACTGCCATAGAGGCCGGCCTCTTGCCGCTGACGCTGCGCCTCATACAGTAGCAGCGCCGACGCCACCGAGACATTGAGGGATTGCACCATGCCGACCATGGGGATCACTACCTGCTCGTCGGCGGCGGCCAGGGCTTCGGCGCTGATGCCATCACGTTCATTACCGACAATAAAGGCGGTGGGGCGGCGGTAATCCAGCTCCCGAAAGTCGCGGGCCTGAGGGCCGAAATGGGTGGCGACCAGCTGCATTCCGCGCGCCTTGCAAGCCTTGACTGCCGAGGCAAAGTCATAGTGTTTAATGGTTTTTACCCACTGCTGGCTGCCGGAGGCGGTATTGCCGGACAGGCGCATATCGGCATCGGGCCAGACCGCATGAATTTCGTGGATACCCACAGCATCGGCACTGCGCAGCGCGGCGGAAATATTGTTGCTCTTGTGGACTCTGTCCAGGATCAGGCTCAGATCCGGCTGGCGCATGTCCAGCATTTGGTTGATGCGAGCGAAGCGTTCGGGGCTCATTGGCGGGGGATCCTATATGAAAAAGGGCGCCGTAGCGCCCTGTATTTGGGAGGGAACTCAGAGTTCCATCACACCGTCCATCTCGACCAGAGAACCCTTTGGCAGCTCTTTCACGCCTATGGCGGCGCGGGCCGGGTAAGGCTGGTTGAAGTAACGGCTCATGATTTCGTTGACCGTGGCAAAGTTGCCCAGATCCAGCATATAGATATTCAGTTTGACGATATCGGCCATGGAACCGCCGGCGGCTTCACAGACGGCCTTGAGGTTGTCGAATACCCGTACAACCTGGGTTTCAAAGTCGTCACCGGCCAGTGCCATGGTGGCTGGGTCCAGCGGGATCTGCCCGGACAGGTAGACAGTGCTGCCCACTTTGACTGCCTGGGAGTAGGTGCCGATAGCGGCGGGAGCCTTGTCTGTTGCTATGATGATCTTCTCTGCCATAACGCTCTCTCTTTTTCTGTTATCAACGGTTACGGGATGTACGCAGAACCTCGGGCAGTACCCTGATTCGGCGCATAACATTTGCCATGTGGATCCGGTCGCGAACCGAGATGCGCAGGTTGATCAGATAGACGCGGCCATCGCGCTCTTCGGTGCTGAGATTGTGAATATTGGAGCCTTCGGCGGCAATGATATTGGTGATCTTCGCCAACGCGCCCTGATGGTTGACGATTTCGACCCTCAGGTTGGCCTGGAATTCGACCCCATCGACGGCATCCCATTGCACCGGAATATACTTGTCCGGCTCGCCCTGATAGCCGCGGATGTTGGCGCAGTTTTCCATGTGCACCACCAGGCCCTTGCCTGGGCTTACGTGAGCAATCACGGCATCCCCAGGAATGGGGCGGCAGCAGTTGGCGAAGGTAACCAGCATGCCTTCGGCGCCGCGGATCGGCATCAGCTTGTGCTCATCATGCTGTTTCTGCGGCTCTATCTTGTCGCCCTTGAGGCGTTGGGCTATGACTATGCTCATGGCATTGCCAAGACCTATGTCGGCCAACAGTGATTGCAGATCGGCGTGTTTGGTGTCTTTGACTACCTTGTCTATCTGCGCCGGATCTATCTGTTCCAGCTTGGTTTCGCCCAGCGCATGGTTCAGCAGACGCCTACCCAGGGTGCTGGCTTCGTCCTGCTTGAGGTTCTTGAGCACCTGACGGATTTTGGCGCGGGCCTTGCCGGTAACCACGAAGTTGAGCCAGGCGGCGTTGGGGCGGGCGCCCTTGGCGGTGATGATCTCGACCGTTTGCCCGGAAATCAGCGGCTGACTCAAGGGGTAGGCCTGGCGGTTGACCCGGGCGCCGACACAGGTGTTGCCCACATCTGTGTGTACCTCATAGGCGAAGTCCACTGCGGTGGCGCCTACCGGCAGTTCCAGAATGCGGCCCTCGGGAGTGAATACATAGATCTCTTCCGGGAACAGCTCTGTCTTGACGTTTTCAACAAATTCAAACGAGGTGGAAGCACTCTGCTGCAGTTCCAGCAGGCTTTGCATCCATTTGCGGGCGCGCAGCTGGGTAGTGGTACCCGAGGCGCCGGTCTGGCCACTCTTGTACATCCAGTGGGCCGCAACCCCTTTATCGGCCATCTGGTCCATGTCTTCGGTACGGATCTGAATTTCCACCGGTACCGCATGGGGACCAAACAGCGAGGTATGCAACGACTGATAGCCGTTGGCCTTGGGAATGGCGATATAGTCTTTAAACCTGCCCGGACGCGGCTTGTAGAGGCCGTGCATCACCCCGAGCACCCGATAACAGGTGTCTATGGAGTCCACTATCAAGCGGAAGGCATAGATATCCATCACTTCTTGGAATTGCAGCTCTTTGCTGCGCATCTTGTTGTAGATGGAATAGAGGTTCTTTTCCCTGCCCTTGACCTTACCCTTGATACCCACATCTTCCAGGCGGGTACGAATGGCGGTTTCTATGCTTTGGATCAGTTCCTTGCGGTTACCGCGGGCGGCACGAACCACCTCTTTGAGTACCCGATAGCGCATAGGGTAATAGGCCTGAAAACCGAGATCTTCCAACTCTGTCTTGATATTGTGAATACCCAGACGGTTGGCGATGGGGGCGTAAATTTCCAGGGTTTCGCGGGCAATGCGGCGACGTTTGTCCGGCCGCAGGGCGCCCAGGGTGCGCATATTGTGGGTGCGGTCGGCCAGTTTGATGAGGATCACCCGGATATCCTGGGTCATGGCCATCATCATCTTGCGGAAGTTTTCCGCCTGGGCCTCTTTCTTGTCGCGGAATTTGATCTTGTCGAGCTTGGAGACACCTTCCACCAGTTCCGCCACCGAGGTGCCGAACAGTTCGGCCAGATCCTGATGGGTAACTTGGGTGTCTTCTATGGTGTCGTGCAGCAGGGCGGCCATCAGCGTCTCATGGTCGAGACGCATTTCGGCCAGGATGCGGGCAACCGCAACCGGATGGGTAATATAGGGTTCGCCACTGGTACGCATCTGCCCTTCATGGGCATCACGCGCCACCTGATAGGCCTGCTTGAGTAATTCTACCTGCTCCGGCTCCAGATAACTGGCGGCAGACTCCTTGAGACCTTCAAACAGATACAAGTGGCTGTTCTCCTAAGAATGTGCCTTAGAGTGAAGAGTTACCTTCTGCAATCGCTGCCACGGCAGCAATTTCAGCTGCTTCGCGCTCACGTACGCTCTGACGCTCATCGGCATCCAGAGTCGCTGAGTTAACCAGTCCCTGTTCGATTTCGCGCAGTGCGATAACAGTGGGTTTGTCGTTTTGCTCTTCAACCAAAGGATCTTTACCCTGGACGGCGATCTGACGGGCACGACGCGCCGCAACCATGATCATATCAAAACGGTTGCCGATTTGTTTAACGGCGTCTTCTACAGTAACGCGAGCCATGTGTTGAAACTCCAGTGATTTGAATGGAAAAAATGACGCAAAATTGTACACGAAGGCAATTAATCTGCCAACAGACCCTTAAGCATATCATTGTGAGTATTAATTTGACTAGCACGAGTCAGGCGTTGTGAGCGAATGATTGCGCTCAGATCCCCCAGTGCAGTCTCAAAATCGTCGTTGACTATGATGAAATCATACTCTTTATAGTGCGACATTTCTGATACTGCCTGTGCCATGCGGGAGGCGATGACTTCGCTGCTGTCCTGACCGCGACCGGTCAGACGGCGCTCCAGCTCTTCGCGGGACGGTGGCAGAATAAAGATGCCGATGGCCTCGGGCATCAGTTTCTTCACTTGCTGGGCACCCTGCCAGTCGATATCCAGGAACACATCTATGCCCCGTTCAAGCGTTTCTTCAATGACCTTGCGGGAAGTGCCATAAAAGTTACCGAAGACTTCGGCCCACTCGAAGAAGGCTTCTTCGGCAATCAGCGCCTTGAACTCCTCCACCGACACATAATGATAGTGCTGGCCGTTAACCTCTCCCGGGCGGGGCTGGCGGGTGGTGTGCGATACGGAAACTTGTTTGTCGGCCGGTTTATTGGCCAGCAGGGCTGCAATCAGTGACGATTTGCCCGCTCCACTGGGGGCCGAGACAATAAAGAGGTTTCCGCGTGCGCTCATAATATTTGGGTTCCAAGTCTTTGGTTGCAAAAAATCGGTGATTAATGAGGGAAGCTACGAACTCTGGTCTGCCGTTATTCTGGATTGAACAGGAGTTCAAGGCAGCTTCCTTAAGGGCAGCTATTATATAGGCAGGCAACGCTGCCATGCCAGTGGCGCTGACAATTGCCATCAAATTCGTTAGTCTGCCATCAATAAGTCGGCCGATTTTTTAAGGGGTTCTGTGCTGTATAAATCGCTCATCTGTATTCAGGGTTACGACAATGGTCTGCGACATGCGGCCATCAGTGGCGCCGTTTATTTTTTACTACTCGTGTTGGGGCTACTTTCCGGTGGCGGTAGTTTCATCTGGTTACCCGGGATTTTGCTGGCACCGGTATTACTGCTCAGTTGTCGTCGTCGCCTGGGTGACGGTGGCCTTAATCCCTGGTTGTCACTGATAGCTCTGCTGCCTTGGCTTATTCTGTTGTTGACCTTAGGTAGCGGCCAGGAAGGCAGTTACCTGATAGGAGCCCTGGTACTGGCTTTGGCGCTGCATACAGGTTTGGCACTGTTGCCTGGAGGGAATCGCGGCCGCGGCGCCCGCAGCCAGCGAGACTATGTGCAGGGATACTGTGGCCCTGTGCCTTTGAGCGCTGAGCGCAAAAACAAGATAAGAAGGGTCGAGCCAACCCTGGGCGGCGCTTCAGTTCTTGAACCTGAGCCTGAACTTGCGCCTGGGTATGCTGCCGAGCGCGGCGCTGCTGAGTATAACGCCGTCCATGACCTCAGTCATGATGCCATCTCCTATGGACCTGGGCGCAGCCGTTATTTCGACTCGGCGCCGAGTGATGGCGATACCTCCGAGATAAATACAGAGCCTGGCTGGCATACAGATAAGCAAGCCCGGCATAAGGTCAATAGCGCTGAGTCTGGGTTTGATGATGAGGTAGACCGCACCGGCTCTTTGTCGGTATTGCTGCTCTCCTGGCGCGATGCCGTAATGCAACTTTGGCAGCGGCTTGGCGGCTTTTCGGCCGCCCAGAGTAAGGGCTTTGCCATAGCCGCTCTGGTCACAGCGCTACTTGGCTTGGGATTGATCATATGGCTGCTGTGGCCCCAGGCTGAGCCTAATGACGCATCAGGCCGTGATGAGACGACAGAGATTGTGGCCGAAACCTCCGACAGGGTGACAGTGCGCCTGCCGGACAGCTTCAGTCTATCGCTCGATGGTGACTTGCTGCGTATGAGCTGGCTTGGTGATACTGACGCCCCAGGCCCCTTGTGGGATCTGGCTACCGCCAAGGGCGATCGCCGCTGCGCCGAGCTGGTGTTTAACAATGGCACTGGCTACCGTCCCATGTCGGTCGTTATCGGCGATAACGGCAAGGTAGAAGCGGCCTTCAGCCCTCTGGACAGTCAGGTGATTGTTCAGGATATGGCGCGGCGGGGCTCGGTTAAGCTCTGCGGTTATGACTTCAGCCTCAAGGGCAGTCAGGCGGCATTGGGTTCTGTTCCGGCCTTTCGGCAGTTTATTGAATAGGGTGTATATTGGCGTACGGTTAACCACAGCTTTGATTCATCAGAGCTGTGATTCTGTTATACTGCCTCGCTTCTTTCGGCTCGGCTTTCTTCGCGGCATATTCGACAGTTTATGGATACAAAATTAACTCTGGTGATTATGGCCGCCGGGCTGGGAAGCCGTTTTGGCGGTGATAAACAGTTGGCGGCATTGGGGCCCAATGGGGAAACCATGCTGCAATTGGCGTTACGCTCGGCCATCAAGGCCGGGTTTGCCCGTGCGGTGCTGGTTATCCGTCCTGAGCTTGAAAGCGAGATCCGTCGCCAGTTAAGCGACTTCCTGCCTTCCGGGTTTGAGTGGCATCTTTGTTATCAGACGCTGGACGATCTGCCACAGCCGGTATCGGCAAGGCAGACAGGGGATATCACAAAGCGCCACAGTAACAGGCAAAAACCCTGGGGCACGGCGCATGCCCTCTGGAGTGCCAGGCATCTGGTCGATGGCCCCATGGCAGTGATCACCGCAGATGATTATTATGGCGATCATGCCTTTGTGCAGTTGGCCGAAGGGCTTAGGCAATATCCCAATGAATGGATGATGGTGGCCTGGCCGCTGGGACTGACCTTGTCCGAGCATGGCGGGGTGAATCGTGGCCTGTGTGAGGTCAATGGGAAGGGTTACCTGACTTCGGTGCAGGAGTGGCTCGATATTCGTCCAGGCACCCATGGCCTTGAGGGAGAGCTTCAGGGTGAACGCCGGCCGATAGTCGCCGATGCCTTGGTATCCATGACCTGCTGGGGCTTTTCGGCGAATATATTTACCGCACTGGAGCAAGGGCTCAGACGCTTTTTGGCAACCCATGGTGATGACCTTAAAGCCGAGTGTTATCTGCCTGCGATAGTGCAAAATGCAATTGAGCAGCCAGACCTAGAGCCGTGTCAGCAACAGCAAAACCTTGCCACCCGCAGTGTCAGGGTGGAAACCGCCCGCGAGGCCTGGTTGGGAGTGACATATCCCCAGGATGCCGCCCGGGTGAAACAGCAATTACAGGAGTTAATGGGTGCTTGAACTTATTCGGCAGCAGGTGCTGCCTCATTTCGGGATCCCTGACAATGCCAAAATCAGCCCGCTGGGTAATGGTCATATCAACGACACCTTTCTGATCCGCAGCTCCGATGATGAACTTGTGCTGCAAAAGATCAACACTCAAGTATTCCGTGCGCCCAAGGCCTTGGTTAACAATGCAGCCAAGGTCAGCGAGCATTTGAGTCAGTGTGCTGCTGAAGGCGGCTATCAACTGCAGCTGATAAGGCCTGTGATGACCCGCGAGCAGCAGTTGGCGGTGGATCTCGGTGAACAGGGATTCTGGCGCGCCATCAGTTATCTGCCTTTCAGTCAGAGCATCGAAGTGGTGCGCTCTGAGGCCGAGGCCGAACAGGCGGCGCGTGCCTTTGGCCATTTCGCGCGCGCCCTGAGCCAAGTAGACCCCCATGAACTGGAAGATGTGATCCCCAAGTTTCATCATCTGCCAGGCAGAATCGAAGCGCTTTCCAAGGCGGTTGCCGAGGACCCGCTTGGGCGCCTGCAGCACTGTCGGCAGTGGGCCGAGTTGGCCTTGTCCCAGCAATCGCTGCTTGCGGAGCTTGAAGATACCTGTGCCGGTTTGCCGCTGCGGATTTGCCACAACGACACCAAGATCAACAATATGCTGTTCGACAAGCGTGATATGTCCAGCATGGCCATCATAGATCTCGACACCTGCATGAAGGGTTTCCTGATGTATGACTTCGGCGACATGGTGCGCACCTTCTGCTCGCCCGAGGCCGAAGACTCCACCGCACTCGATAAGGTCAGAGTCAGGCCCGAAGTGTTTGCCGCCATCTGCCGGGGTTACCTGGCAGAGCTGGGCGAGGTGTTGACGCCACTGGAGCGCCAGAGTCTATGGCTGGGCGCCAGAGTCATTTGTCTTATGATAGGTGTGCGTTTCCTTACCGACTATCTGTTGGGGGATAAGTATTTTCATATCCATCGCGAAGGTCACAACCTGGACAGAGCCGCCAACCAGTTCACCCTCTATCTCAGCTTATTGCAGCAGAGCGAGGCCCTAGAGGCGTGCTTGGTTTGAGCATCTCGCCGTCTCTGAAAAGGGGCGGTGAGAGGTCTCCTTTACGATATTGTCTGGAAAATCTGCTGGCGATGCAGGGCTAGATATTCTTCTGCCGGGGCAAACTTGTTTGGTAGACGAATCGGCTGGTTTTCAAAGCGCTCAAAACTGTCACTCAAATATCGATTTTTTTTCGTCAGGAGTTTAGGGGATAGCAGCAACTCCAGATGGGAATTCAAGGTGATCAAGCCTTTGTCAAAAGCGGCGTCATGCAAGCTGGAAAGACACAGGCCGTTACAGGGGTTGAGACGTTGGTTAGGCTCTTGGCTCCAAGGCACTATATGGCTGGCAATCAGTAACTCTGGAATGTCTAATCCTGTTATGCAACAGCGAAAATCATAGGCACTCAAAACCGAGCTTCTAAATACTTGTTGGCCGACTCTGGTCTTAGTCAGCGTCTCTCTTTCCCTACCGTGAAAATCGTCAGTCCCTGCGGACTTTACATTTTGTGGCTCAGAGGATTGTGTTAACTGCAGGTGGGCAGCATAAGCTTTGAGATAGAAGGTTTCCCAGTCCTGGGTCATCTCTTGCCACATGGTTTTGTCGGCTCTAGAAGCACCAGGGAGTCCCCTGCGACCTGTAGAGGTGATGCTGGGGTCACAGCTGGCAATATTAGCCATCTTCATCGATAGCGATGAGGCCGACCTTTGCATGAGTTCGGCTATCTGGATTATTTCTGGGTTACGCTGGCTTATTCTGCCAAAGGGAGTGTGGCTATAAAGATAAAAAGCCACCAGTAGTTCATCCCGATCCCACCTACGTTGATTTGCCATAAGCCCTCCTAGAGACGCTGCCAGTATGGATATTATTCCTTTTAAATCAAATGGAAAATTTTCGGTTATTTATTCGTGTTCCCACCTATGCATTCGCTTTTGCTGCAAAAAATCTATCATGGTGCAGACCTTGGGCGGTGTGATACTGCAGCGCCTGGCGACCAAGGTGCAAAACCGCCTGGCGGCAGCGGGTTGGACGCCGCCGACACCAGAGCGTAAAATCCGCAGCTTGTGTCCTGCATAACACTGTGTTTTCGGGTTATGGTTTTGGGTTTAAAGAAGAATGGAGAAACAGGAGAGAAGCATGCCGTACTCTAACAGTCAGGCTTATCAGTGGGTATTGTTCGATGCCGATGAAACCCTGTTTCAGTTCGATGCGCCGCGGGGGCTCAAGCTGATGTTCTCCCGTCATGGGGTGGATTTCAGCGATGCCGACTATGCCGAGTATCAGCAAACCAATATGCCGCTGTGGGTGGCCTATCAGGACGGCAAGATTAGCGCCAGCGAGTTGCAACTGACCCGTTTCAGCCATTGGGCCAAACGTCTCGGGCGCACACCTTTTGAACTCAACAGCGCCTTTATGACGGCAATGGCCGATATCTGTGAGCCGCTTCCCGGTGCTGCCGAGCTGCTTGATAGCCTCAAGGGCCGTGCCAGGTTGGGGATTATCACCAATGGTTTTACCGAGCTGCAGCAGGTGCGGTTGCAAAAGACCGGCTTTGCCGAACACTTTGATCTGTTGGTGATTTCAGAAGAGGTTGGTCTGGCCAAGCCGGATCCGGGTATTTTCGAGCATGCGCTGACCAAGATGCAGCAACCCGAGCGTAAGCGGGTATTGATGGTGGGTGACAACCCTCATTCGGATATTCTTGGTGGCCTTAAGGCCGGTCTGGATACCTGTTGGCTCAATGTGAAAGGCGAGGCGGCTCCCGAAGGGATAACGCCTCATATCGAGGTACGTTCATTGAGTGAACTGCAAAAACAGTTATGTAATTGATCGCAGCTTCTACTACAAGATTGTCAAATCGAAGGCCCGCCACTATGCGGGCCTTGCGCATTTCTGCGTAGCCGATAAAACCGCCGCCCGCCAGTTACTACTTTTAAGGGGTGTAGATACACCTTTAAAACGACTGTTAAAAAACATGATCTTCATCAAGTGATAATCATTATCATTCGTATAATATTACGCAACTTTGTTGATTTTGGGAGATATCTGAGTGAAACCGACTTATCTGGCAGTTGTATTGGCGGCCCTGTTGAGCCCGCATTTGATGGCGGCAGAAGCAGAAAAAACGCAGGAGCCGGCAGCGGAAAACATAGAGCGCTTGAGTGTGGTAGGGGTTAGGCAGCGGCTGGAGCAAGCCGGCACTTTGGCCAACACTATAATGAAGACGGAAGTCGTTGACGCCAGCATCATAGAAAACAAGAATGCCGTTAATTTGTCGGAAGCCATAGATAACTCTCCCGGGGTAAAAGTCTCCAACGAATGCTCCATGTGCGGTGTAAAACGCATCATGCTCAACGGCATGAAAGGGGAACAGACCACGATTCTGGTGGATGGTTTGCCGGTGCATACCATGATTTCCGGTTATTACGCCGTCGATGCCATTCCCACAACCGGGATTGAACGCATCGAAGTGGCCCGCGGCGCCGGTGCTTCACTGATCGCCCCGGAGGCGATCGGCGGTACTATCAATATTATCAGTTATGAGCCCACCGAAAACGGCGCCGAGTTGGATGTCGCCGCAGGTGAAAACGGTTATCGCAAAGTGGGCTTTCTCGGCAAGGGCGTCAGTGAAGACGGCCGCACCCGGGCAACGCTGGTGGCTCAGTATGACGACAGAGATCAGTTCGACGCCGATGACAACAAGGTCAACGAGGCGCCACTGCAGGAAAACCGCAGCGTAACCGCCAGAATTTCCCAGGATATCGGCGACTTTGATAATCTGGTGCTGCGCATGGCCAATATCCAGTCGGAGATCTTCGGTGGCCCCATGCTGGGCAGCAGCTTTGCCGATGGCACTGCCTCCAGCATAGGCAATGTACTCTCAGGTTTTGATGATAAGCCCAGTGAGCCGCAACAGCTGTTTGAAGATGGTGATATCCGTAATCCCTATACCGGCAAGGCCTGGGAAACTACCGAATGGATCAAGACAGAGCGTAACGAGGCATCGCTGGCCTGGCTGAAGGAATTCAACGACGACTGGAACATGCACCTGGCGGTAAGCTATGCCGAGCACAAACAGGACTCCTTCTACGAAGGGTTTGACTATACCGCCGATGACAAGATGTGGTTCTTCGACGCCAGATTCAACTACCTGCTTAACGACAGCCATCTGTTGACCTTTGGTGCCGATCTGCGTACCGAAGAGATGCGCTCTCACTCCCGCGCCGGCAGCGCCAACCCTGACTATGTCTCCGACTCTTTTGACTATGATGTCAAGGGCCTGTACCTGCAGGATACCTGGCAGGTGACCGATGACCTCGAAGTTGCCATGGCACTGCGTTATGACAGCATCACTGCCGACTTTACCGACCCCAGTAAACCGGGCACAGAGCTGGATGAGTCGATACTCTCGCCCAGAGTCGATATTCGCCTGCGTCATAATGAGCTGTGGACCTCGCGTCTGTCTGCCGGTCGTGGCTATCGGGCACCGCTGTCTTTCTTCGAGACTGATCACGGCATTCTGGATGGTTCACTGGGGTTTGATATCGACATCGATGAACTGGAGCGTTCCAACTCGGTGAACTATGCCCTGAGCTACGAAGGTGACAGACTCACCTCCACCGCCTCTGTGGCCTGGACCGAAGTCGAGCATCTGGCGGCGTTGACCACCAACGACCAAGGGATCCCATTGCTGACCCAGTTGGATGAGAAGGCCAGTGTGGTGACCACAGACATCGCTCTGGGTTATCGTCTGACCGATGACCTGACGGTAAACCTTACCGGCGAGCACTTCGACTATGATTCGGTATTCAAGTCTTCCTATGCCGTGGCACCTATCGAGGAGCGAGTGACCCTGAGCGTGGATTGGGATGTCAACGATTGGGAATTTTTCGCCAACCTGGTGTGGATTGGCAGCCGCGATCTGTCGCAGTATGGCTATGAAGGTTATAACCGCCTGGATGCCAACGGTAAGGTGGATCCCGACTCGAAGAAACGTACTGATGCGCCGTCCTACTTTACCCTGGACTTGCGTGCCAGCTATCAGTTCAACGACAACCTGTCTTTCTATACCGGGGTCAGCAACCTGTTTGACTACACCCAGGCCGGTGACGAAGAAAGCCCCTTGTTCTATGACGCCGAAGGCGCCTTCGATGTGGGTTACATCTATGGCCCGCTGCGTGGCAGAGAGATCTATGCCGGCATGAAACTGGTGTTCTGATTATGAAGCGCCTGGCCCTGGGATTATTGCTGCTGTGTGCCATGCCGTTACAGGCCTCACAGCTGACTCGTGACTATCAGTTTCAGCCCCTTCGCGGGCAGGAACAACAGACGCTGGCACATCTCGAGGGCCAGAGTGCTGTGCTGATGTTCTTTGAGCCCGAGTGCCCCTGGTGTGTCAAGCAGGCGGCGGTGCTGAAAAAGTTACATCAGCAGTGCCCAGGTCATCTGCAGCCGGTGGCGCTCGGCGTCAATGGTAATCAACTGGCCCTGAAACGGGCGCTGTTTCGCCTCAACTTTCCGTTTGAGGCCTATAGAGCGCCAATGGAGTTGGTCAGAGACATGGGCGGCATTCCGGCAACCCCTATCTTGTTGCTGCTGGACAGCAAGGGCAGGTTAATTAAGGGCTATCGTGGTTTGACCGGGGAAGCCGAACTGCAGGCGCAGCTCTGCCCGGCGGCCTGAGTGAGCCAAATTCAAACCTGAACCCATCGAAATAAAAATGCCCGGCATCGAGCCCAACGTAGATCAGATAAGGATCGGTTGACCGATCCTCCTGATGAGAGAC